>CAMFIW010000233.1 GCA_945952355.1 uncultured Phenylobacterium sp.
CCAGAAGGCCGCCGGCGGCAAGCCATCGTAGGCTCCTACTTCTTCGGGTGCTTGGCGCGCCACGCCTTCAGCGCGTTCATGGTCTGGTTCACGTGGTCGTCGGCGGCCATGTTGTTGTAGGCGGAGATCACCGTACCGTCGGGGGCGATGACGTATGAGGTGCGCGCGGACAGGTCCATCGGCATCGCCATGCCCGCCATCTTCAACGGCGAGTCGTATTGCTTGGCGATCTTCGCGCCCGGATCGGCCGCCACTGGGAACTTGCCGCCGCAATGTTCGGTCTCCTGGGAGAAGGCGGCCAGCTCGTCGACCTTGCCGGCGGTGACCCCGATCAGCGTCGCGCCCTGGGCCTTGAACTCGTCGGCGGCTTCGGAGAACAGGTGGGCTTCAAGGTTGCAGCCCTTGGTATGGGCCGACGGGAAGAAATAGAGCACCACCGGCCCCTTCTTGCGCGCAGCGGCCATGTCGAAGGTGAAGGGCTTGCCCGCCAGGTAGGCGTCGGCCTTGAAGTCGGGGGCCTTTGCGCCGGGGGCCAGGTCGGCGAGCGCGGGGGCGGCGGTCGCGGCCAGGGCGCCAGCGGCGGCGAGGGCGATGATGCGGTTCATTTCTGTGTTCCTCCGGATCGCGAGATCATACGCAACTGGACGCGGCTTTGTCTTCGCGGCAAAGGCCGTACACGGCGAAGATTCCCGAGAAGGCGAAGATGGTTCAATCGGCGCGGCCGGTTCTGGCCGATATCGATATCCCCGAGCTGCCCAACCACTACCGGGGCAAGGTGCGGGACAACTACGATCTGCCCGACGGGCGGCGCATCATCATCGCGTCGGACCGCATCTCGGCCTTCGACCGGAATCTGGCGGCCATCCCCTACAAGGGCCAGGTCCTGACCCAGACGGCGCGGTTCTGGTTCGAGCAGGCCAAGGACATCTGCCCGAACCACGTGCTGAGCTATCCCGATCCGAACGTGGTGGTGGGCCGGCGGCTCGACATCCTGCCGGTCGAGATCGTCGTGCGGGACTATCTGGCCGGCACGACGGGCACCTCGATCCTGACCCTCTACAAGAAGGGCCAGCGGGCGATGTACGGGGTCACCTTGCCGGACGGCCTGCGCGACAATCAGAAACTTCCCGCGCCGATCATCACGCCGACCTCCAAGGCCTTCGACGGCGGCCACGACGAGCCGCTGAGCCCCAAGGAGATCCTGGACAAGAAGTTGCTGACCCCGGAGCAGTGGGAGACGGTGTCGGGCTATGCGCTCGCCCTGTTCGACCTCGGGCGAAAGCTCGCCGCCGAGCGCGGCCTGATCCTGGTCGACACCAAGTACGAGTTCGGCCTCGATCCCGTGGGCCGCGTGGTGCTGGCCGACGAGATTCATACCCCCGACTCCAGCCGCTACTGGTTCGCCGAAGGCTATCAGGCGGCGTTCGAGAGCGGAGGGCGGCCGCCGAGCTTCGACAAGGACTTCGTCCGCGCCTGGGTCGCCGAGCGGTGCGATCCCTACCGGGACCCGATCCCGACCATTCCGGACGAGATGATCGCGGCGACCTCGGACGTCTACGTGCAGGCCTTCGAAATGATCACCGGCCAGGCCTTCGCGCCGCCGTCGGCGGACGAGCCCGTGCTCGCGCGGGTCCGGCGCAATCTGCAGCAGTTCTTTTGAGAGGGGCGAGGATGGACAGGTTGAAGACGAGCGCGCTCGCGCTCTGCGCGGCCATGGCGGCGGCCGGCGCGGCCCGAGCGGGCGACCTGGTGGTCCATGCCGGAACCCTGATCGATGGCGTCGGCGCCCAGCCCCGCCGCAACGTCTCGATCCTGGTTCATGACGACCGCATCACCGGCGTCAAGGACGGCTTCGTGACCCCGGCCGGCGCCCAGGTCATCGACCTCAGCCATTCGACGGTGCTGCCCGGCTTCATCGACGTCCACGTCCATATCGGCGCCAAGCTGCCCAGCCGGACCAATGCTACCGAGGACTGGGTCACCCATTCAGCCATCGACCGGGCCTTCGACGACGCAGTGTTCACGCGCCAGATGCTGCAGCAAGGCTTCACCAGCGCCCGTGATGTCGGCGGCGGCGACGACACCGTGGCCGTCCGCAACGCCATAGACGAGGGCAAGATCGTCGGCCCTCGACTATGGGTGTCGCTCGAGCCGCTCGGCCCCACCGCGGGCCATGGCGACCCGCGCAGCGGCCTCGACCCCGACCTGTCGCACCCCGGCTGGGACGCCGGCATCGTCGATACGCCCGAGCAGGCCCGCATCAAGGTGCGCGAGCACAAGCGCCGTGGCGCCGACCTGATCAAGATGATGCCGTCCGGCGGCATCGCTTCGACGGGCGACGATCCGCGCCAGCAGCTGATGACCGACGAGGAGATGAAGGTCGCCGTCGAGACCGCCCATTCGCTGGGGATGAAGGTCGCGGCCCACATCTATCCGGCCGGCGCCATCGAGGCCGCCGTCCGCGCCGGCGTCGATTCCGTCGAGCACGGCTCCTTCGCCACCGATCAGACCTTCGCCCTGATGAAGCAACACGGGACCTACCTCGTCCCGACGCTCTCGGTGTTCGACGTCTTCTACGCGGCGGCGCGCGACCATCCGGAGTTGCTGACGCCCGGCACGGCGAAGAAGGAGCTGGCCAACGACCTCCTGCCCAAGCAGAACCTGCCGCGGGCGGTGAAGTCCGGCGTGAAGATCGCCTACGGCACCGATCTGGGCGAGGGCGATCACGCCCTGGAGTTCAAGCTGTTGATCCAGAACGGCATGGCGCCGATGGACGCGGTGTTCGCCGCCACCCGCAACGCAGCAGACCTGATCGGCGCGTCCGACCGGATCGGCTCGGTGCAGGAGGGCCGGTTCGCCGACCTCGTTGCGGTCGATGGCGATCCGCTAGCCGACGTCAGCCAGTTCGAGAAGGTGAGGTTCGTGATGAAGGGCGGGGTGGTCTACCGCAAGGACGGCGCTCCGACCGCCCAACCCTAGGCGGCGGGCGCGAGGCCGAGCTTGGCCTTGTAGGCTTCACGCTGCGCCTTGAAGAGCTCGAACGGGAACTTGATCGGCACACCCTCGAGGGCGGCGGCCAGCATCTCCAGATGCGCCTCCCAGCCCGCGCACGCCCTGGCGACATCCTCGACGATCGGAAGCTCGAGGGTGAGAGTGAGCCTGACTCCGCACTCGGCGGCCTCGATCTCCCAGCGCACGGGACGCAGGGGCTCTCCCGGACCGCTCCAGGAGTATTCGAGCAATCGACCGGGCGCATAGGCCGTAACCCGGCTGTCGATCGCCACGCCGCTGTCCACGAAGTCGAGACGCGCCGCACCGCCCGCGCGCAGCTCGATTTCTCCCGGCGCCAGCCATTGCGCCAGACGGGCCGGCTGGGTCAGGGCCGCCCACACCATCTGGGGCGGATGCTCGAAGTGGCGCTCAAGCCGGACCTCGGCCTCCGCGCCCGACAGGTTGATATCTCCAAGCATTTGGTCGGACATGGCGTGCGATCCCGATGGCCCAGGTCCGCAGTCTTGGGCCCGCCGCCCACGGGGACCTTGATCCAGATCAAGCTTCGCCTCGACAGGGCTCGGGAATCCGGCATGGTCGCGCCATCATGCAAAACGAACCTTTCTTCAAAAGGGACGGTGAATTTTACGTCCCGCAAGCTTCCGCCCGTGGTCCCTGGAATCCCCAATCCCTGCACGGGCGGGTCATTGCCGGCCTGCTCGGTCACGCCCTCGAAGAGGCCTATGGCGATCCCGGATTCGTACCCGCCCGCCTCACGGTTGACATGTACAAGCTGCCCGGCTTCGACCCGATCGAGGTCAAGACCGCGCTCATCCGCGAGGGGGGGCGGATCAAGGTGGCCGAGGCAGAGTTCATTTCCGGCGGGGTGAGTATGGCCAAGGCCTCCTGCCAGTTTCTTCGCGTCACCGAGGCGCCGGCCGGCGAGGTCTACAGTCCGCCGAACTGGGATGTCCCCAAGCCAGAAGAGATCCCGGCCCCCGACATGGGCAGCGGCCCGATGGGGCGCATGTGGGCCACCCGGCCGATCACCGCGGCCTTCGGTCAGCCCGGCTTCTCCGGCGCCGTGCGCCAAACCTGGATGAGTGAAGTGCGCGAACTGGTCGAGGGCTATCCCCTGACGCCGTTCCAACGCGTAGCGGTGGCCTGCGACTTCGTGAGCCCCTTCGCCCACGCCGGCTCGGAGGGGCTCGGCTACATCAACTCCGACGTGACGCTCTATCTCCAGCGGCTGCCTGTGGGCGAATGGATCGGCTTCGAGAAGATCGACCACCAGGCCACCCTGGGCGTCGCCGTCGGAGAGTGCCGGATCTATGACGAGCAGGGCCCGATCGGGCTGGGCGCCTGCGCCGCGCTCGGCCAGCGTCGCCCGCCCCCGAGGCCCGCGCCGGAGCCGGCGAAGGCCTAGCCGATCCGGGTCGACATCCCGCCGTCGACGAAAAGCACCTGGCCGGTGATGAACCTCGCCTCGTCGGAGGCGAGGAACAGGGCCGCATTGGCGGTGTCCCATGCCGTGCCCATCTCGCCGCCCAGGGGCACCCGGGCGTTGCGGGCGGCGCGGACGGCGGCAGGGTCCTGACCGGACGCTTCGGCGATTCCGGCCACGGCCATCGGCGTATCCATCAGCCCCATGGCGACGGCGTTGCAGCGGATGCCCTTCGACGCATTCGCCTGGGCGACGGATGTGGTGAGCCGGTTCACCGCGGCCTTGGAGACCTCGTAGGCCATCTGGTTCCCGCCCGCGATGCTGGCGAGGGAGGAGATGTTGACGATGCCGCCGCCGCCTTCCTGTTCGCGCATCAGGTGCAGGCAAGCCTTGGTGGTCAGCCACATCCCCTTGAGATTGACGTTGAGGATGCGATCGAAGGCGTCCTCCTCGAGGCGATGCGCCGGGCCATCGCCACCACCGCCGATCCCGACATTGTTGACCAGGATATCGAGGCGCCCCCAGCGCGAACGCGCCCACTCGGCGATTTCGGCCGCTTCCTTGGCCTTCACGATGTTGAGGGCGAGAGCATGCGCCGTTCCCCCCTCCATCTCGATCATGCTGACCGTCTCCTCCGCGCGATCGCCGGCCCGATCGACGCAGAGCACCTCGGCGCCCTCGCGAGCGAAGGCGAGCGCGATGGCGCGGCCATTTCCGACGGTCTCGCCTGGTGTCTGGCCGGCGCCGACCACGATCGCTTTCTTGCCCTGAAGGCGCTCGGCCACGGTCAGAACCCCTTGAGGTCGGGGTCGAGCGTCTGGCCGACGTCCAATTGGACGCCGAAGCTGTTCAGCATCATCGAGACCTGGGTGTACTGGCCGGCGGTGAACACCACGTCCATGCACTGCTTGTCGCTGAAATGGGTCTTCAGCGCTGCCCAGGTGGCGGTGGTGATAAACTGGTCGTGGTGTAGTTCGTCCGCCGCCTGCATCAGCGCCTTGTCGGCGGCGCTCCAGCCCGCCGCGTCGGGGCCCGCCTTGATACGGGCGATCT
>CAMFIW010000234.1 GCA_945952355.1 uncultured Phenylobacterium sp.
TCAACGATCCCCTGGCCGGCCAGTTCTACATGCGCACGGTTTTCCGTCCCGACGGGACCATGCCTCCGGTCGAAGCCCTGAAGGCCGGCTTCGCCCTGATCGCCCAGCGGTTCGCGATGGACTGGTCGTTGCATGACGCGGCGCAGAAGCCACGGGTGCTGATCGCGGTCTCCAAGTTCGGCCATTGCCTGTTCGACCTGCTCCATCGCTGGCGGGCGGGGCTGCTGCCGGCGGAGATCGCGGGCGTCGTGTCGAACCATGAGGACCTTCGCTCCTTCGTCGAATGGAGCGGGGTGCCCTTCCACCATCTGCCGATCTCCAAGGAGACCAAGGCGGAACAGGAGAGCGCGTTCCTCAAGCTGGTCGAGGACGAGGGCGTCGATCTGGTCGTTCTCGCTCGCTACATGCAGATCCTGTCGCCGGCCATGTGCGCGCGACTGGAGGGGCGCTGCATCAATATCCACCACTCCTTCCTGCCAGGGTTCAAGGGCGCTCGGCCCTATCACCAGGCCCATGCGCGAGGCGTCAAGATCATCGGGGCCACGGCTCACTACGTGACCACCGACCTCGACGAAGGCCCGATCATCGAACAGGGCGTCCAACGGGTTGACCACAGCCACGGTCCCGACGAGCTGGTACAGCTGGGCCGCGACGTCGAGTGCACGGTTCTGGCTCGCGCCGTCGGGTGGCACGTGGAGCATCGGGTCCTGATCGAGGGCGGCAAGACGATCGTCTTCGCCTGACCCGTTCAAGCCACCGTCAGCAAGGCTCGCCAGGTGGGTTCGAGGGCGATGATGTCGGGCTCGATCGCGCCTTCGATGGTGCGTTGTTCGTCGAAGGCCACGCCGGTCAGATCGCCACGGCGCCAGCGCAGGCGCACGTCGTAGACGATGCCGCCGCGCACCTGCAGCAGCCGGAAGCGGCCGGGCAGGGGGTAGATCTCGGAGATCTGCACCTTGGCCCCGCCCTTGGACAGGTCGACCATGGTGCAGTCGGCCCACAGCTCGCGCTTGGGGCCATAGAAGGCCCGCGCCCAGAGGTTTACGACCTCACGGGGATGGGCGCGTCGGTCTTCGAAGCGGGTGTAGGGGGCCACGGCGCTCTCATATCGTCAAACTTCACCATAGCCGGCGAACCTTGCCGAAACATGCACTCGCAGGGTGAAGGCTTTGCCAACCAACGGGCGCTTCTGTGGAAAAACCGCCCGCTGGTGTGGATTGAGAGCGCCGGTCTTCAGGCCGTGACGGCCGCCAGTTCCGGATAGTCGACATAGCCCTCGGGGCCTGGCGAGTAGAAGGTCGCCATGTTCCAGGGCGTGAGCGTCGCGCCGGCCTGGATGCGCTCGGGCAGGTCGGGATTGGAGATATAGTCCTTGCCGAACGCCACCGCGTCGGCCTCGCCGGCCGCGAGCAAGGCGGTGGCCTTCTCGGCGTTGAGGCCCTCATTGGCGATATAGACCCCGCCGAACGCCGCCTTCAGCTGCGGGCCGATCCGGTCGTCGCCCAGATGCTCACGGGCACAGATGAAGGCGATGCCGCGGTCCTTCATGGCGCGGGCGACATAGGTGAACGTGGCCGTCAGGTCGCTGTCGCCCATGTCGTGGGAATCGCCGCGTGGGGCCAGGTGCAGTCCGACGCGGTCAGCGCCGAACACCGAGATCGCCGCGTCGACCGCCTCCAGCATCAGCCGGGCGCGGTTCTCGATCGGCCCGCCATAGGCGTCGGTGCGCTTGTTGGAGCCATCCTGCAGGAATTGGTCGAGCAGGTAGCCGTTGGCGCCGTGCAGCTCGACGCCGTCGAAGCCGGCGCGTTTGGCGTTCTCGGCGCCCTTGCGATAGGCCTCGACCACCTCGGCGATCTCGTCGAGCGACAGGGCGCGCGGCACCGGATAGGGCCGCTTGGGCCGCAGCAGGCTGACATCGCCCTTGGCCGCGATCGCGCTGGCGGATACCGGCGGCTGGCCGTCCAGCAGGCTCGGATCGGAGATCCGGCCCACGTGCCAGAGCTGCATGAAGATCAGCCCGCCCCTGTCGTGCACCGCCTTGGTCGTGAGCTTCCAGCCCTCGACCTGCTCATCCGACCAGATGCCGGGGGTGTCGGCATAGCCGACGCCGAGCGGCGTCACCGAGGTCGCTTCGCTGAGGATCAGGCCGGCCGTGGCGCGCTGGCCGTAGTACTGCGCCACCATCGGGCCGGGCGTCCGCTCCACGCCGGATCGGGCCCGCGTCAGCGGCGCCATGACGATGCGGTTCTTGAGGGTCAGGTCGCCGACCTTGAGGGGATCGAACAGGCTGGGCATGGGGACGTCCGTCAACGAGCGATGCGATAGCGCACCGCGCAGATAGGCCCGAGCCGCGCTGCCGCCACCACAGAATTTCTGCGCGGGCAGTTAGCCAATCGGCGATGTGACCTCAGCGCGAGCGGCCGCGCGCGCTGACCGGCCAGATGTCGACCAGGGTGTCGCCGCTGACCACGTGATAGCTGTCATAGAGATCGACGGTCGGATCGCAGTGCGGGACGCCCAGCACCACGCGGTCGGATATGGCGAGCTTGGACGAGATCTCCGGTGCGATCACCGCCCCGTGCTCGTCGCCCATGAAGGCGAAGCGGGCGCCATCGGGCGCGCCCTCGCCGACGGTCGGCGGCTTGCCCTCGGTGGCGAAGGCCTTGAAGCCGGCGTCGACGGTCACCAGGCCCTGGGCGTTTGCGCTGACCACGCGGGAATCCACGAACAGCGAGGCCTCGTAGGGCGGCTTGTCGGCGCCCTGGTCGGCCAGGTCGCAGGCCCGGTACTGGTCGTCCATGAAGACATAGGAGCCGACTTGCAGCTCGGTGATGACGCCCAGCTCCAGGTCGATGCAGTGGGTGCCGGTGCCAGAGCCGGTCACCAGTGGCGGGGCGAGGCCGGCCTCGGTGAGGGCGGCGATGACAGTCTTCAGATAGGCGGTGCGATCCTCGACGGCGGCGCGCCGCTCGGCGAAGTCCTCGATGTGCTGCTCGCGCCCGCAATAGAACTGCACCCCGCCATAGGTCAGGGACGGGGCGGCCGCGATCTTGCGGGCCACGGCGACCGCGGCCTCGGCCGAGGCCACGCCGGTGCGCTTGATGCCGGGATCGATGTCCACCACGACGGTCAGGGGACGCTCCGGCGAGGCCGCGGCGGCCAGGGCTTCCGCGTTGGCGGGGTTGTCGCAGACCACCGACAGCCGTTCGGCCGTGACGTTCAGCGCCGCCAGCCGCGCGATGGCCGATGGCGAGACCACGGGCGAGGTGATGTGCAGGCCGGGAATGCCGCCCTCCGCCAGGGCCTCGGCCTCGCCCAGCTTGGCGCAGCAGAGGCCCACCGCGCCGGCCGCGATCTGGCGCTTGGCGATGTCTACGCTTTTGTGGGTCTTGGCGTGCGGCCGCAGGTCGACGCCCTTGGCCCCGGCGATCTTGGCCATGGTGGCGATGTTGCGATCCAGCGCATCGAGATCGAGCACCAGGGCCGGAGTATTCAGGCTGCGTCGCGAGCCCTGCTTGCCGATCAGATCGCCGTGCAGCCGCCGGTCGTAGGATTGGCTCAAGAGAACAGCTCCGCCAGGTGGGGGTTCAGGAACTTGCCCTCGGGATCGGCCGCGCGGCGCACCTCGCGGAATTTCTCGGCCATCGGATAGAGGGCGGTGACCTCGTCGCGGGTCAGGGTGTGGCGCTTGGCCCAGTGCGGCCGCCCGCCATGGGCGCGGAAGATCTTCTCGGCGTCGGCGAACAGCTTGCGCCAGGCCATGCGGTGGTACTGGTGCATGGAGATCGAGGCGCCGTCGCCCTTGTTGAAGGGGCTGAGCCAGATGTCGTCGGCCGCCGCCCAGCGGAACTCGAACGGGAAGGCCACCGGCAGCTTCTCGCGACGGATCCAGCCGATCACCTCCTGGATAGCCGGCAGGCCGTTGGCGCGCGGCAATTCGTATTCCATCTCCTCGAAGCGCACGGTCCGCTCGGAGGGGAAGATCTTGTAGGCGGGGCCGACCCGGCGACCCTCGCCGGAGGCCCGGGTCATGAAGCGCTGCATGCGCGGGATCAGGAATTTCGCCTTGCTGCCGGCGTCGCAGAGGATCTGGAAGATCGCATCCTCGTGCGGGCTGGGGTCGCGTGGCTCGCCCAGCTCTTCGGTCGGATGCAGCGTCTTCAGCATCACCTCGTCGGCATAGGGGAAGACGAAGAACTCCGCGTGACGATGGGCGGCGGCGATCTCGTCGAACCGCTCAATGGCCTCGCCCATCGGGATCTTGGAGACCTTCTCCTCCAGCCGATAGGCGGGGAGCACGTCGATCTGGATGGCGCTGGCCACGCCGACCATGCCCAGCGACAGGCGCGCCGCCTCGAACAGGTCGGGCCGCTCGGTCTTGCTGCATTCGACCATCGAGCCGTCGGCCTGCACCAGCCGGAAGGCGCGGGCGATGGTCGACAGGCTGCCCAGGTGCGCGCCGGTGCCATGGGTGCCGGTGCCGATCGCGCCGGCCAGGGCCTGCGGATTGACGTCGCCCTGATTGGCCAGGGACAGGCCCTCTTCCCACAATTCGGCGGTCAGGCGCCGCAGGCTGCGGCCGGCCGGCGCCCAGACGGTCTTGCGGTCCGCCGCGACCTTGACCTCGCCCGCCATCTCTTCGAGCTGGAGCAGAACGCCGTCGGTCTCGCAGAGCGGCATGAACGAATGGCCGGCCCCGACCACCCGGACCTTTCGGGCCGCCTTCACCACTGCCTGCAGCTCCGCCTCGTGCGCCGGACGCACGATCTGCGCGGGCGCGGCCTTGACGCTCCCGGACCAGTTCTCCCAGACCGACATTTCGACCTCCCGTTCGCCTGTCGCTTCGCCCGACATATGGCCTCGGCGGATTTAGATAGTCAACGCTACTGTTTTGAATCTCACGGCCGGATGGCGTGCCGCAGGACGGCGGCAGCGTCACGGAACAGGTCGTCGCGATCGATGCGGTCTTCCTCGTTCAGCATCTCGTCGGCGGCGAAGCCGAACTCGACGGCGATCCGCACCCGCCGCCACAGGGTCGCCGTGTCGAGATCGGGGAACAGCGGGCCATAGACCGCCACCATCCGCTCGGTGACCAGGCGGTGGGACTCGATCCGCACGTGGGCGAGCTGGGGCACCGCGCGCAGGGCCCGCAAGGTCCAGACGGCGCCCGGCTCGCTGGCGGTGACGTCGGCCGTGGCCCGCATCAGCTCCTCGGTCGCGTCGCCGAGCGCCTGGGCGCCCTGCGGCCCGTACTTGTCGAGCCAGGCGAACAGGGCCTGGTTCTGGCGGTCCATCAGTCGGCCGCCCAGCGCCTCCAGCACCGCGTACTTGTCCTTGAAGTAGCGGTAGAGGGCCGGCGGCGTCATGCCGGCGCGGGCGCAGATCAGGTTGGTGGAGATGCGTTCGATGCCCACCTCGCCCAACAGCTCGCCAGCCACTTCCAGCAGGCGTTCATAGG
>CAMFIW010000235.1 GCA_945952355.1 uncultured Phenylobacterium sp.
CATGCAACCGCGCGACTTCATCGCCTAAGCCGGCCACTTCCTGCAAGTGTTGTTAGCCGTGCCGACCGTCGAGGAAGAGGTCAAGCCGGTGCTCGCGTGAGCCGGGCGTCGCGTTGTCTCCCTGCTCGCTGTTCACGAGGAAGCCTATCTCGAACACTGCCGCCGCTTCGCCCTCGCCCACGCGGCCTGACCCCGCGCGGGGCGTCTTTCGGCGAAGTAATATTTATCCGCTTGCGCGCGCCTGGGTGATCGCGCGTAACCTAGGGCAGGCCCAGCGTCCGAAGAGACGCGCCCCCAGGAGGAAAGCGGATTGTCCGACGCCCGTAGCGCCGCGAAGCGGTTGTCCCTGCCCGCCGTCTTGGCCTTCGCCGGCACGAGTTTGCCGGTCGCGGGCCTCGCGGTCGCGATTTCGGTCCAGCTCCCACGCTATTTCGCGAGTCACCTTGGAGTCAGCCTGGCGGTTGTGGGCGCCGCGTTCGGCACTGTGCGGGCGATCGACATCTGGCTCGACCCCATGCTGGGCCTGGCCATGGACCGCACCCGCACCCGATGGGGCCGCTATCGCCTCTGGATGATCGCAGGCGCCCCGATCCTGATGGGCGCGCTCTACATGCTGTTCTTCGCCCCAGAGGGCGCGACGAGCCTTTACCTGATCACCTGGCTGCTTGTGATGTACCTGGGACTGTCGATCCTGACCCTGTCGCATTCGGCATGGGCGGCGACGTTGGCCACCAGCTACCAGGAGCGATCGCGCATCTTCGGCGTACTGGCGGCCGTGGGCGTGGCCGGCGCCGTGGCCGTGCTGGCCATCCCGATCATCTGGGCCAAGAACCACACCGACGCCGAGGGCGTGCAGGCGATGGGCTGGTTCGTGATCGCCCTGATCCCGTTCTCGGTGGCCGCCGTGGTGGCGCGAACGCCCGAGCGGATCACCCGCGACTCCCACGAGCACTTCAAGCTGTCGGACTACGGCAAGCTGTTCACGCGGGGCAACGTTCTGCGGATCCTGGCCGCCGACCTGTGCGTGACCCTTGGCCCGGGCTGGATGGCCGCCCTCTACCTGTTCTTCTTCAAGGACTCGCGGGGTTTCACCACCACCCAGGCCAACTTCCTGCTGATGCTCTACATCCTCGCGGGTTTCATCGGGGCGCCCTTCACGGCCTGGCTCGCCAACAAGGTCAGCAAGCACTGGGCGCTGATCGTCAACACCACCCTCTATTCGCTGGGCCTGACCAGCCTGATGCTCATGCCCAAGGGCAGCGTGCTGGCCGTGGCGCCGGTGATGATCGTCCTGGGCGCGCTCGCCTCGGGCTTCGGGGTCATGATCCGCGCCATCACCGCCGACATCGGCGATGAGATCCGCCTGGAAGGCGGCAAGGAGCAGATCGGCCTGCTCTACGCCCTGACCAACGCCACCACCAAGGTGGCGGGCGCCTTCTCGATATTCCTGACCTTCAACGTGCTCGCCCGGGTCGGCTACAACGCCAAGGAAGGCGCGGTGAATACGGCCGCCCAGATTCACGGCCTGGAACTCGCCTATCTGATCGGGCCGGTGGTCTTCGTCATGCTCGGGGGCGCCTGCTTCATCGGCTACAAGCTGGGCGCCGAACGCCACGCCGAAATCCGCCGCCAACTCGAAGAACGCGACGCCCTCTATGACGAGGCGCCTGTGATCGAGACCTTGACCGCGGAAGGCACGGCGACGGTCAAGACCTGATCGGGCCTTGCGAGTCGGGCCGGCAAGGGGTCTGTTGTCGCGATTAGGTCCTTCGGGACCCAAGAGACTTTTGACGCATCCCTTTTGCCGGCGCGTTCCCGCGCGCCCGATTTTCGAGGCTTGGTTCTAGATGGCCAGTTCCCCTTCCCCCGCACGAGCCGGGGGCAGCCGGCTTTCCTTCCCCGTCGTCAGCGCCTTCGGCTCGACCGCCGCGCCGATCGCCGCCATCGCCCTGGTGATGGGCGTCTACCTTCCGCACTTCTTCTCCAGCTATATCGGCCTCAGCCTGGGCGCCGTGGGTGCGGCCTTCGGGATCGTGCGCGTTCTGGACCTGGCGGTCGACCCATTGCTGGGCATGGCCATGGATCGCACGCGCTCGCGCCTCGGCCGCTATCGCCCCTGGCTGATCCTTGGCGCGCCGATCGTCATGGTCGCCGTCTACATGCTGTTCATGGCCAAGCCCGGCATGAGCTTCGGATTTCTGATCGTCTGGCTCCTGGTGCTATATTTGGGCGTCTCGATCCTGACCCTGGCCCAGGCCGCGTGGGGAGCCGCGCTCGCCACCGACTATCATGACCGCAGCCGCGTCTATGGCGCGATCCAGGCGGTCGGCGTGATCGGCTCGGTGCTGATCCTGCTGCTGCCCCTGGCCTTGGCCAAGACGCCCGCCGGCGCCCATGGCGGGGTCGGCGCGATGGGCTGGTTCATCATCGCCCTCCTGCCTCTGACCGTGGCCCTGTGCTGCGTCGTGACCCCGGAGCGGGTCGCGCCCGAGGCCGAGGGCGACGAACGGGTCACCTTCGCAGACTACTGGTCGCTGTTCACCCGGCCCGAGATGCTGCGCCTGGTCTTCGCCGACTTCGTGATCGCGCTCGGCCCAGGCACGGTGGCGGCCCTCTACCTGTTCTTCTTCCACGACGCGCGCCACTACACGACGCCCCAGACATCGATCCTGCTCCTGTTCTTCATCGCCGCCGGCCTCTTGGGCGCGATCTTCTGGGCCCAGGTCGCGCGGCGGTTCGGCAAGCACCGCACCCTCATCGCCACCACCGTGGCGTTCGCCGTCGCCCAGACCCTGCTGATGATCATCCCGCCGGCCACCATGCCACTGGCGATCCCGGCCATGGCCCTGGTCGGCTTCGTCTCCGCTGGCTTCGTGCCCCTGGTGCGCGCCATGGTCGCCGACGTGGCCGACGAAGTTCGCCTGGAGACCGGCAAGGAGCGCGCCGGCCTGCTCTACGCCCTCGTCACCACCACCCAGAAGATCGGCTCGGCGATCACCGTGACCGTCAGCTACGCCGTCCTGCAGATGGTCGGTTACAATCCCGCCGAGGGCGCGGTGAACACGCCGGAGGCGATCCGCGGGCTGGAGCTGTGCTACGTCTTCGCCCCGATCACCCTGGTGTTCCTCGGCGGCGCGGCCTTCATCGGCTGGAAGCTGGACGCCACGCGCCACGCCGAAATCCGCCGCCAGCTGGACATCCGCGACGGCCTGGCCGGCCAGGCCGGGCTGCTGGAGGTCGTGGCGGGGGTCAGCGTCGCCCAGGATCGCCAGCGCGGGGCCTGATCCCGGCTTCTAGTGTCCGGTACGGCGTAAATCAGCGGAAAGGGCTTGCGCCTTTTCCGCGCCCACGCTCTCCTTCCCGCATAAGCGCCCCGTCCAGAGGGCGACCATGCATATTCAGGGAGGAGCCGTCTTGGCTAACACCAGCGCGGGAGCCGGAATTGGTCGGCTCTCCACAGCCCGTATTTGGGCCTTCGCCGCAACCGGAATTCCAGGGGCCGCCCTGCTGATCGCCACGGGCACCTACCTGCCGCCGTTCTATACGGGCGCGGCGGTGGGCATCAGCCTCGTGGCCTACAGCCTGACCACCACCATCGTTCGGATCGTCGACCTGGTGTTCGACCCAATCCTCGGCTGGATGATGGACCGCACCTACACGCGCTGGGGCCGGTTCAGGCCCTGGTACGTCGCGGGCGTGCCGATCTCGATGTTGGGCTGCTACATGCTGCTGAACCCGACCCATGGGGCCGGCGTCACCTATCTGGGAACCTGGTACCTGGTGCTCTGGATCGGGCTGTCGATCACGACCCTCGGCCACGCCTCCTGGGGCGCGGCGCTGGCGGCCAACTATCACGAGCGCTCCCGCATCTACGGCTGGATGACGGCGCTGGCCCCGCTGGGCTCGGTGGGGCTGCTGCTGCTGCCGCTGCTCACCAACCACAAGCTCACCCTGGGCGATCCCAAGAGCTTCCACGCCATCAGCCTGATCCTGGTGATCTCGATCCCGATCGGCGCGCTGATCATGCTGCTGTTCACGCCGGAGCGGCCGAAGCCGGTCGCGGCGACGCACAAGTCCACCTTCGGCGACTATGTGGCCATGATGGGCCGGCCGACCATGCGCAAGCTGATCCTGGCCGATCTCGCCTACACCCTGGGGCCAGGCGTGACGGGGCCGCTCTACGCCTTCTTCTTCGGCCAGATTAAAGGCTTCACCAAGGCCGAGGTCGGCTATCTGCTGATCTTCTACATCGGCGCGGCTCTGGTCGGCGGCATGGTTTGGCCGATCATCGCCAAGCGGGTGAGCAAGCACCGCGCGATCCAGATCGCCTCGATCCTCTACGCCATCTCCCAGACCTCGCTGATGGCGACACCGCGGCTGCTATTCTGGCCGACCGCGATCGGCATGCTCGCCGTGGGCTTCTGCGCCAGCGCCTTCATCCTGCTGGTCCGCTCCATGGTCGCCGACTATGCCGACGAAATGCGCCTGGAGCAGGGCCGCGAAAGCGCCGGCGTGCTCTACGCCATGGTCACCACCACCCAGAAGGTCGGCCAGTCGATCAACGTTCTGCTGGTGTTCCCGATCCTGCAGTTCATCTTCCACTTCGATCCGAAGAAGCCGGTGAACGACGAGTTCGCCCTGCAGGGCCTGCAGCTCTGCTACCTGTTCGCGCCGATCATCTTCGTGCTGGTCGGGGCGGCGCTGTTCTTCGGCTACCAGCTGGACGAGAAGCGGCATTCGGAAATCCGGGCCGCGCTGGACGCCCGAGACGCCGAGGTGGAGGGCGCCATCGCCGTCGAGCCGGCGACGACAGGGCCAGCGCCGGGCGGGGCCGCCGCAGCGGCGCGCTAGGGACGCCCCTGGCCAAATTCCCGGTTTGAGTCATCCTCCCTGACAAGCCGGCGCCAAGCCGGCGGTCGGGGAGGAACCTCAATGCTGGGTCACGGACTGATCTTCTGGCTGATCATTGGCGGCATCGCGGGCTGGCTGGCCGGACGGCTAATGCGCGGCGGCGGCTTCGGCGTGATCGGCGACATCGTGCTGGGCGTTGTCGGCGGCCTGATCGGCGGCTGGTGCGCCGGTGCGTTGGGCATCCATATCGGGGGCGGGATCATCGCCTCGTTGCTCACGGCCACGGCCGGGGCAGTGCTGCTGATCGCGGTCGTCCGGCTGATCCGCCGGGGCGCCTAGGCCAGGAGCCGCGCCATCGTCGCGAAGGCCTGGGCCGAAACGCTCTCGGGCGTCGCGGCGGCGACCGGACGGCCGTCGTCGCAGGCCTGGCGCAGGGCCACGTCCAACGGGATCTCGGCCAGTAGCGGGACGCCCATCCGCACCGCCTCGGCCTTGGCGCCGCCTTCGCCGAAGATCGGAATGCGATTGCCGGCCGGGTCGGCGAAATAGGCCATGTTCTCGACAACGCCCAGGATCGGCGTGGCGGTCTTCACGAACATGGCCGCCG
>CAMFIW010000236.1 GCA_945952355.1 uncultured Phenylobacterium sp.
TGTCGCGGCGCTACGTCAACGAGTTGCTCCACGAGTCCGGCATGAGCTTCTCCGAGCGCATGCTGGAACTCCGATTGGCGAAGGCGCGCGCGATGCTGGCGGACGTCCGGCACGATCGCCTGCGCATCATCGAGATCGCCTTCGCCTGCGGTTTCAACGAGGCGTCCTATTTCAACCGCCGTTTCCGGGCCCGGTTCGGATGCTCGCCGACGCAGTGCCGAGGCGCCTAGACCGTCTCGTGCTGGAGCGGCGTTGGGCGGTTCTCGGCGATCCAGCGCTTCTCGTCCTCCGTGCCCGCCTTGGGCGGACGGATGCCCTGGATCGACCAGAGCTCGAACGAGGTCTCGTCGATGTGGAACTCCCAGTCGAAGCCGCGATCGCGAATGTAGGGCGCCAAGGCCTCGTCGCACTGGCCGATCCACCAGGTACGCGCCTCGGGCGTGGGCAGGGTTCGCGCGATGTGATCAACCCAGATGCGGACGAACTTGGTCGCCGGTTCCCCGCCGATGAAGAAGCTGTCGGGCGCGACCTCCTGGAAGACGACGCCGACATAGAACTTGGGCAGGCGGCTATAGAGGGCCGTGATCCTTTGGGACAGTTGCCGCTTGTCGTCGGTGCTGAAGGCTCCGATGGGGTGATAGATCTTCCAAAGCGGCATGAGGCGCCCTCCAGGCTTTAATGATGACAATCATCATTGTTGGAGGGTGTGCAGGCGTCAAGAGAATCCCATCCGCTCGTCCAAGCGAATGCCGGGATCCCGATGACGGAATGCTGAGAGCGGAGGCGCGCGGGCACAAGCACTCCAGAGGTAGCGCGATACGATCTGGGTCCCGGCATTCGCCGGGATGAGCTGAGATTGGCTAGGCCTCGAGGGCCCTGCCCGGCTCGATGGTGACGCTCTCGCCGCAGCCGCAGGCGTCGGTCTCGTTGGGGTTCCTGAAGACGAACTTGGCCGACAGCTTGTTGACCTCGTAGTCGATCACCGTGCCGATCAGGAACAGCACGGCCTTGGGCTCGACCAGGATGGTGACGCCCTTGTCCTCGACCACCTCGTCCAACGGCTGGGCGGCCTCGGCGTATTCCAGAACGTATTCCTGGCCAGCGCAGCCGCCGTTCTTCACGCCCACGCGCAGGCCGGCATAGGGCTTCTCGGCCTTGGCCATGATCTCGCGCACGCGATCGGCGGCGGCGTCGGTCAGGGAGACCACCTTGGGCCGCGGGCGGCGGGCCCGGGGCTGGGCCGTGGTGAGGTCGAGATCGCTCATGGCCGATATATGGGGTCAGAACATGTTGAGTTGTAGTTTCGCCTCGTCGGACATCCGCGAGGGATCCCACGGCGGGTCGAAGACGAGATCGACGGTGACATTGCGAATGCCGGGGATCTCCTTCACGGCGTCCTCGACCCAGCCCGGCATGTCGCCGGCCACGGGACAGCCCGGGGCGGTCAGCGTCATGTCGATCGCCACGTCCTTGTCGTCCGAGACATCGACCCGATAGATCAGGCCGAGTTCATAGATGTCGACCGGGATCTCGGGGTCGAACACGGTCTTCAGCTTCTCGATGAGCTGGTCGGTGATCTGGTCGAGTTCGGCCTGGCTCAGGGGCGTCGTGGCCTCGGTCTCAACGGGGGTAGCGTCATCCATCGGGGTCACGCGAAGAAAGCCTGGGTGCGGGTGAGCGCCTCGACGAAGGCGTCGGCCTCCGCCTCGGTGTTATATAGGGCGAAGGACGCCCGGGCGGAGGAGGTGACGCCGAAACGCCGCATCAGCGGCTCGGCGCAGTGGGTGCCGGCGCGGACGGCGACGCCGTAGCGGTCGAGGATCTGGGCCACGTCATGGGCGTGGGCGCCGTCGACGGTGAAGGACAGGATCGCCCCCTTCCCCGGCGCCTCGCCGATCACCCGCAGCCAGTTGGCGCCGTTCAGGCCGGCGCGGACCCGCTCATAGAGCCGGTGCTCGTGGGCGGCGATCGCCTCGCGGTCGAGGCCGCTCAGCCAGTCGATGGCGGCCCCCAGGCCGATGGCTTCCAGGATCGCCGGCGTGCCCGCCTCGAAGCGGTGGGGCGGATCGGCATAGGTGATGGCGTCGAGCGTCACGGTCCCGATCATCTCGCCACCGCCCTGGTAGGGCGGAAGCGCGGCCAGCCGCTCGGCCTTGCCGTAGAGCGCGCCGATGCCGGTCGGACCATAGAGCTTGTGGCCGGAGAAGACGTAGAAATCGACGTCCAGCGCCTTCACGTCGACCGGCTGGTGGACGATGGCCTGGCAGCCGTCCAGCAGGGTGATCGCGCCCACGGCGTGGGCGTCGGCGATCATGCCGGCCACCGGATTGACGGTGCCGAGCACGTTGGACATGTGCGTCAGCGCCACGACCTTGGTCTTCGGGCCCAGGAGCGCGCGATAGGCGTCGAGGTCGAGAGAGCCGTCTTCCAGCACCGGCACGAACTTCAGCACCACGCCCTGGCGTTCGCGCAGGAAGTGCCAGGGCACGATGTTGGCGTGGTGCGCCATCTCGGTGAGCACGATCTCGTCGCCGGCCTTCAGGCTGTGCGAGAGGCCCGCGGCGACGAGATTGATGGCTTCGGTCCCGCCCTTGACGAAGACGACCTCGTTCGTCTCGGCGCGGATGAAGTCGGCGATGGATTTCCGGGCCTTCTCATAGGCTTCGGTCGTCTCGTTGGCCAAGGTGTGCAGGCCGCGGTGGACGTTGGCGTAGGAGCCCTCCATGGCGCCGGTCATGGCCTGGATGACGGCGCGCGGCTTCTGGGCCGAGGCGGCGCTGTCCAGATAGACCAGCGGCTTGTCATGCACCTGGCGACCCAGGATCGGGAACTCGGCGCGGACCTTTTCGACGTCGAAGGCCATCAGGAGGCCAGCCTTTCGGCGATCCAGGCGCGGACCGGCTCGCGGGCGGCCTCGTTCAAGATGCGGTCGGCGACCTCGCCGACGAAGGCCTCGACCAGCAGGGCGCGCGCCTCGGTCTCGGGAAGGCCGCGCTGGCGCATGTAGAACAGCGCATCCTCGTCGAGGGCGCCGATGGTGTTGCCGTGTGCGCACTGGACGTCGTCGGCGTGGATCAGCAGTTCCGGCTTGGCGTCGACTTCGGCCTGGTCGGAAAGAATCAGGGCGTGGTGGCCCATGCGGGCGTCGGTCTGGTCGGCGCCCTCCTCCACGACGATTCGGCCCTGGAAGATGGCGCGGGCCTGGTCGCGGACCACGCCCTTGGTGAGCTGGCTGGTGGCGCCGTCGACGCCCTGATGGCGGACGATCGTGGTCAGGTCGGCATGGCGCTTGGCGGCCAACAGATAGGCGCCGTCGAGCCGCACCGAAGCATGGGCGCCGGGATGGTCGACCGAGGTCTCCAGGCGCTGGCGGCGCGCGCCGGCGGTGATCACGGTCTGGCCGAACTCGGCTTTGGCGGCGAGGCTGACCTGGGCCTGGCTGACCAGGACGCCCTCGTCGCCGTCGGCCGCCAGGACGATGCGCTCGACGGCCGCGCCGTCCTCCAGGACGATGTCCAGGGCGGCGTGGGTGACATAGGCGCTCGCATCGCCCTCATAGGTCTCGAACAGGCGCAGCTTGGCGCCGGTGCCGACGCGGACCGTCGCGCGAACCGACAGCGAGGCCTCGCCGCGCGAAACGATGCGCAGCGCGAGCGCCGCCTTGCCGTCAGGCGGGATCACGATCTGCGCCGCCTCATGGCCACCGGCCAGGACGTGGGTCTGCTCGACCAGGGCGTCGAAGGCGCCGGCCGGGAGGGCGGCGAGTTCGACCGCGCCCGCCTGCGGCGGCAGGACGCGCAGCAGGCCGCGCAGGTCGGTCCAGCGCCAGTCCTCGTCACGCTTAGACGGCAGCTGGGTCGGATCGTTGGCCTTGAGGGCGGTGGCGACGGTCACGCGGCCCTCGCATACTTGTCATAGCCCTCGCGCTCGAGCTCGAGCGCCAGTTCCGGGCCGCCGGAGGCGACGATGCGACCGGCCGAGAGCACGTGGACGCGGTCGGGTTTGATGTAGTCGAGCAGGCGCTGGTAGTGGGTGATCACCAGCATGGCGCGCTCGGGGCTGCGCAGCGCGTTCACGCCTTCCGAGACGATCTTCAGGGCGTCGATGTCGAGGCCGGAATCGGTCTCATCGAGGATCAGGAAGCGCGGCTGGAGCATGGCCATCTGGAAGATCTCCATCCGCTTCTTCTCGCCGCCGGAGAAGCCGACGTTCAGCGAGCGCTTCAGCATGCCGAAGTCGATCTTCAGGCTGGCGGCAGTGGCGCGGGCGAGCTTCAGGAACTCGGGCGCGGTGATCTCGGCCTCGCCTCGGGCCTTCCTCTGCGCATTGAGCGCCGTGCGGATGAAGGTAAGCGCCGGAACCCCCGGGATTTCCAGAGGATACTGGAACGACAGGAAGACGCCCTTGGCGGCGCGTTCGTTGGGTTCGAGCGCCAGCAGGTCCTCGCCGTCGAGGGTCGCGCCGCCGCCGGTGACCTCATAGCCATCGCGGCCGGTCAGGACGTAGCTCAGCGTCGACTTGCCCGCGCCGTTGGGGCCCATGATGGCGTGGACCTCGCCGGCCGGCACATCGAGGGTGAGGCCTTTGAGGATTTCCTTGCCGTCGACTTCGGCGCGGAGGTTCTGGATCGAAAGCATCAAAGGGTCTCGTGAATCTTGGAAATTGCTCCCCCGTTGGGGGAGCTGTCAGCCGCGAACCGCGGCTGACTGAGGGGGTAGGTGCAGAGGGCTTGGTGGGCGTCAGCCCCCTCCGCCGTGCGCCGCTGGCGCACCCCACCTCCCCCAACGGGGGAGGAATGGAAGCGGAGCCGCATCATCCGACGCTGCCTTCCAGGCTGATGGCGACCAGCTTCTGGGCCTCGACGGCGAACTCCATGGGGAGTTCCTGGAGCACGTCCTTGACGAAGCCGTTGACCAGGAGCTGGACCGCCTCCTCCTGGGAGAGGCCGCGCTGCTGGGCGTAGAAGAGCTGGTCCTCGGAGAGGCGCGTGGTGGTGGCCTCGTGCTCGAAGACGCACTGGCCGTTGCGGGCCTCGACATAGGGCACGGTGTGGGCGCCGCAGGACTTGCCGATCAGGAGGCTGTCGCACTGGGTGAAGTTGCGCGCGCCCTTGGCCTTCGGATGGGCCGAGACCAGGCCGCGATAGGTGTTGGAGCTCTTCCCGGCGCTGATGCCCTTGGAGATGATCCGCGAGCGGGTATTGGCGCCCAGATGGATCATCTTGGTGCCGGTGTCGGCCTGCTGGCGACCGTTGGTGATGGCGATCGAGTAGAACTCGCCGGAACTGCCGTTCCCGCGCAGGACGCAGGACGGATACTTCCACGTGATGGCCGAGCCGGTCTCGACCTGCGTCCAGGAGACCTTCGAGCGGTCGCCGCGACAGTCGGCGCGCTTGGTGACGAAGTTGTAGATGCCGCCCTTCCCGGTCTCCGGATCGCCCGGGTACCAGTTCTGGAC
>CAMFIW010000237.1 GCA_945952355.1 uncultured Phenylobacterium sp.
GGGCGAAGGCCTTGGCGACGGGCCAGTCGAGCTTCCTGTCCATCTTCAGCGGCGTGACGACGTGTAGGCCCTTGCCGCCGGTGGTCTTGCAGAAGGCGACCAGTCCCAGGGCCTCGAGACGTGTCCGCACCGCCTTGGCCGCGGCCACCACCGTGTCGAACTCCACCTCGGGCCCGGGGTCGAGGTCGAAGACCAGCCGGCCGGGGACCTCCGGCTCGCCGGGCTGGCAGTTCCAGGGATGCAGCTCCACCGCGCCGCTCTGCGCAAGCGCCGCCAGGGCCTCGACCCGGTCGACCTGGAGATAAGGCGCGTGGTCTCCGGTCACCTTCACCTGGCTCAGCAGGCTGGACGCCCCCTTGCCCGCATGGCGCTGGAAAAACCGCTCGCCGTCGATCCCGTCCGGGACGCGGATGATCGAACAGGGCCGCCCCTGGATGTGCGGCAGCATCCACGCGCCCACCGCCTCGAAATACCGGGCGAGTTCCAGCTTGGTGACGGGCGCCGCGTCGTCCGCCGAGCGCGGCCACAGGGCCTTGTCCGGCTTGGAGATCACCACGCCCATCACCACCGAATGGGCCGGCGGCGGCCGGGATGGCGTGGCGCTCGGCCTCGGTTCCGCGAGCTCGACGGCTGCCGGCGTCTCGGCCTCGACTTCCTTCGCCGGCATGTCGGCGCGTAGGCCCTTGAACGCCGCCTGCCGCACATTGCCGTCGCCGGTGAAGCCCGCGAACTCGATCTCGGCCACCAGCTCCGGCCTGGCCCAGTGCAGGTTGGCCGACCGGCGCGGCTTGGCCGGGCCAGCAAACGGATTCCTGTCGATCTCCCGCGCCTCCAGCTCCGGCAGCACGCGGCGCACGACGTCGCGGCCGAACCCGGTTCCGACCCGGCCCACATGCAACAGCTTGCCGTCCTTGTTCACGCCGACCAGCAGAGAGCGGAGCTGGCCCACCTCGCCGATCCAGCCGCCGATCACCACCTCGTGGCCGTCCCGGCACTTGGCCTTGGTCCAGGTCTCGCTGCGGCCGGAGCGGTAGGGGGCGTCCAGCCGCTTGGACACGATGCCTTCCAGCGACATACGGCAGGCCGAGGACAGCACAGCGTCGCCGGAGGTCTCGAAGTGGTCGACATAGCGGATGCGGTCGTCCGCCGCCTTGGCCAGCAAGGCCTTCAGCGCCGCCTTTCGTTCGGCCAGCGGCAGGTCGCGCAGGTCGGCGCCGTCCTTGGCCAGCAGGTCGAAGGCGAAATAGACCAGATGCGCCGTGTCGCCGTCCGCCAGCGCCGCCTGCAGGGCCGGGAAGTCCGGCGCGCCATTGTGGTCGAGCGCCACCGCCTCGCCGTCGAGGATCGTCCCGTCGGGCAGGCTCTCGGCGGCTTGCGCGATCTCCGGGAAGCGGCCGGTCCAGTCCAGACCCTTGCGCGTACGGACCACCGTCGCGCCGTCCCCGACGCGGACCTGCAGCCGGTAGCCGTCGAACTTCACCTCATGCACCCAGCCCGCGCCTCCGGGCGGCCGGTCCACCGACCGGCAGAGCTGCGGGGCGATGAAGTCCGGCGCGGCCTTCGAGCCTTCGTGCATGAACGGCCGTGGCTTGGGGCCCATGCCTTCCGCGATCGTCTTCATCTCCCGGCCCGAGGCCACTGAGCTGTCATTGTCCTCCAGCAGAGCGTCGTCGTCCCCCTCATGGGCGTAGGCGTCGTGGTGCTTGATCAGCAACCAGTTGTTTCGCTTGCCGCGCTCGCGGTCCTTTTTCATCCGTATAAGGACGAAACCGCCGCGCAGCCGCTCACCCTCCAGCACGATCTTGAGATCGCCCTTCCTCAGGCCCTCGCGCGGATCGGTCCCGGGCTCCGGCGCCCAGTAGCCACGGTCCCACAGCATTACCGTGCCGCCGCCGTACTGTCCCTCAGGGATCGTGCCTTCGAAGTCGCCATAGTCGAGCGGGTGGTCCTCGACCTCCACCGCCAGACGGCGAACCTTCGGGTCCAGCGACGGGCCCTTGGTCACCGCCCAGGACTTGAACACCCCGTCGAGCTCCAGGCGGAAGTCGTAGTGCAGCCGCGTCGCCTCGTGCTTCTGGACCACGAAGCGCAGGCGGTCCGCGGCGCGCGGCGCTTCGCGCCCGCTCGGCTCGGCGGTCTTCGAGAAGTCGCGGATCGACTGGTAGCGGGCGAGCTTTCCGGCCATGGGGAGCGCCTCGTGCGACGGACATCATGGAACGGGAGTCTCAGCGTGCGAACCGGCAATTGGCTCCGTTCGTTGGATATGGCCCGCTGCGGGCTTGACGCGGAGCGGGCGAACGCGGCTATGCGGTCGCACGAGCCTTCACGCCTGACGCAAGGGATTGCCCGATGGCCGACGCCCCCCTCGCCGACGTGATCGTCCTCTTCGGCGGCACCGGCGATCTCGCCCAGAAGATGCTGTTCCCGTCGCTCTATTTCCTCGACGCCGACGGGTTCCTGGCGCCTGAATTCAGGATCATCGCCACGGCGCGGGCCCATGGAGACACCGCCTCCTTCGTCCAACAGACGCGCAAGGGCGTGGAGGCGCGGGGGCCGGTGACCGAGGAGGCCTGGGCGCGGTTCGCCGCCCGCTTCGAGTACGTCGAGGGCGACGCCACCACCGACGAGGGCGCGGAGAAGATCCGGAAGGCGATCGGCGCGGCCAAGGCGCCGATCTTCTACCTCTCGCTGTCGCCAAGCCTCTATATCCGGGTCTGCCGGGCGCTCGGCCACTCCGGTCTCGCCACGCCGGGGAGCCGCATCGTGCTGGAGAAGCCGATCGGCCGCGACCTCGAGAGCTCGAAGGAGATCAACGCCGTCCTGGCCGAGGTCTTTCCCGAGGAGCACGTCTTCCGCATCGACCACTATCTGGGCAAGGAAACCGTCCAGAACCTGCTGGCGCTGCGCTTCGCCAACACGCTGTTCGAGCCGCTGTGGAACAACCTTACCATCGACCACGTCCAAATCACCGTGGCCGAGACCGAAGGCGTCGGCGACCGCTGGCCCTACTACGATGAATACGGCGCGCTGCGGGACATGCTGCAGAACCACATGCTGCAGCTCCTCTGCCTGGTCGCCATGGAGCCGCCGTCCGACATGGAGCCGGACTCGGTCCGCAACGAGAAGGTCAAGGTGCTGCGCTCGTTGCGGCCCTTCACCCGCGCCGACGTGGCGCACAATTCGGTCCGCGGCCAATACACGGTCGGAGTGGTCGCGGGTCGTGAGGCCAAGGCCTACGAGGCCGAGCGCGGCGAGCCCTCCGACACCGAGACCTTCGCCGCGCTGCGCGTCGACATCGACAACTGGCGCTGGGCCGGCGTCCCCTTCTTCCTGCGCACTGGCAAGCGGCTGCCCGACCGGCGCACCCAGATCGTCATCCAGTTCAAGGGCGTTCCGCACTCGATCTTCGGCGACGGCGCCGAGGCCGACTTGGTCGCCAACCGCCTGATCATCGATCTGCAGCCGGACGAGGACATCGAGCTGTTGCTGATGAACAAGGCGCCCGGCCTGTCGCGAGGCGGCATGCGTCTGCAATCCCTGCCGCTGTCGCTGTCGCTGCTGAAGAGCTACGAGGGCCCCAACGCGCGCCGGCGCATCGCCTACGAGCGGTTGCTGCTCGATGTGATCCACGGCAACTCGACGCTCTTTGTCCGTCGCGACGAGGTGGAGCAGGCTTGGCGCTGGGTCGATGGCGTCGCTGCCGCTTGGGCCGACGCCGGCATGGCGCCCAAACCCTATGCGGCCGGAAGCTGGGGCCCCGCCGGCGCCTTCGCCCTTATCGAGCGCTCCGAGCGGGTCTGGAACGACTAGGCCTAGCCTCTTAGCGCGAACGCCACCGCCCGTCCGAGCGAGGCGGCCACGACCGTCATATGGTCTTCCGCCTCGAAGCACTGGAAGCGCACGACATAGCCTTCAGGGCCTTTCAGGGCGGCCAAGCGATCGGCGAGCTCGCGTGCATTGTCGACCATCCGGGCCTCGGCCAGCAGCTTGGCCATCTCCTCGATCGTCATCATCGGTGGCGCGGTGCGCGGCGGGTCCTGCTCTGTCGCCCCGATCATAACCAGCACACGTGGCGCAATCTCGCCCGCCTCCACCCGCGCGCTGAACGCGGCCTCCTGGGCCAGCACCGCGCGGCTGTTCCACCAGATCGACGGGCTCGACAGCGCATAGGTGCGGAAGGCCTCCGGATGGCGGTAAAGGACCTCCAGCCCGAACAGCCCGCCCAACGAATGGCCGTACAGGGTCTGGTTCGCGGGATCGACCGGGTAGTCCGCCGCGATGCGCGGCCGCAGTTCCTCCGTCAGGAACCGGAAGAATTCCTCCGCGCCGCCATAGTTCTCCGCCTGCGGCGGCGGCAGGCCGGGCTGAGGACGGATCGCCTCCAGGGGCGTCGGCGGCGTCAGGTCGCGCGTGCGCAGGAACATGGCGCTCAGCCGGTCGTCGTCCGCCGTCGGATAGCCTACCCCGACCACAAGGGCAGATGCCCCGCCGGTCAGGCCCATGGCCCCGCTCATGGTCGCGGCGATGGCGAAGGTCAGGCTCGCATCACTCGTCACGATCACCGGATAGCCGGCCTCGGGCGGGGGGCCGAATGGCTTGAACACCCAGACGCGATAGGTCCGCCCGGCGATCTTCGAGGCCATGTCGAACCGCACCGAGTTCGGAAGGCTCGCCGGTTCGGGCGCGGTCAGGGTCTCGGCGGTCATGACGGTTCCTCGGCTCCTTTCGGTCTAGCCGAGAATTCCCGATCCGGGTTCGCTTGCGAAGGGGATTCCGCCAGGGCGCGGAATGGGCCATGAAGGGCCGCCCTCGAAGGAGAGCTCCGTGATCCGCGAACGCCGCGCCCGCATCGTCGCCACGCTCGGTCCAGCCAGCCGCGCCCCTGCTCAGGTGATCGCGCTCGCCCGCGCCGGCGCCGACGTGTTCCGGGTGAACTTCAGCCATGGCGGCCATCCCGACCATGCCCGGACCATCGCCGCCGTCCGCGCCGCCGAGGAAGAGGTCGGCCGTCCGCTAGCTGTCCTCGCCGACCTGCAGGGTCCCAAGCTGCGGCTGGGCGAGTTCGCCGACGGCCGGGTGCGGCTGAAGGCTGGCCAGGACTTCCGTCTCGACCGTGACCCGACGCCCGGCGACGCCTCGCGCGTCTGCGTGCCCCACGCCGAGATCTTCGCCGCCCTCAAGCCCGGCGCCGACATCCTGCTCGACGACGGCAAGGTGCGGCTCAAGGTCGGCCGCTGCGGCCCGGACTTCGCCGAGACCATCGTGATCGGCGGCGAGGCGCTCAGCGACCACAAGGGCCTGAACCTTCCCCGCCTGACCATCCCAATCCCGGCCCTGACGGCGAAGGATCGCGCCGACCTCGACTTCGCGCTCAGCCAGGGCGTCGACTGGGTGGCGCTTTCCTTCGTCCAGCGCGCCGCCGACATGGCGGAACTGCGCCAGATCGTACAGGGC
>CAMFIW010000238.1 GCA_945952355.1 uncultured Phenylobacterium sp.
AAGTCGCCGGAGACCGAGGTGATGATCCCGCCGGTCTCGGTCATGCCGTAGCCGGTGTTGGGCCGCGCGGTGGCGACGCTGGCGTCGATCTTGTGCACCAGGTCCGGGGGCAGCTGGGCCCCGCCGCCGCCCAGGCTCTGCAGGCCATGGCGGTATCCGGCGCGCTGGGCTTCACGGCGCCGACGGTGGCGGCGCGTGCGGTCCGGCGCTATCGGCGCGTGGTCCAGGCCAATCATCGACGGCTCGCCAAGACCTAAGGGCGCGCAGACGGCCGCTTACCGGGCCATCGTCGGTGTCCAGGCGACGGACTTGTTGGCGACATTGCCATGTTGGCCGCGGATCACCTCGCGGCGTGAACTCGCCGGGTGGCAGGTGTCGTCGGGATTGCCCGGATATCCGCGGGGATGGCGGGCGCCGATATAGGCCTGCCAACGCGGTACGAGGTCCTCGTCGCCCATGTCGGTTGTGAAGTTGGGGGTCATGTAGACGGGGCCGTCGGCGCCCATCGTGTAGTTGTCCTGGTCGAGTTGGGGCACGGTGCGCACGGCGACGCAGAACACCTGCCTTTGGGTCTCTGCTCGGGCGGGCAGGGCCGCGGCGAGCGCCAGGGCCGCCATCATGCAGGTCGCGCGCATCGTTCCCATGTCAGGAGCCTCCCCAGGGCGCTTGTTTTGGCGGAGCTTATCGCGCCGGGCGTGAAGGTCCACAGGCGTTGCAGGAGGTGGCGGATGCAGCGGGTGGTGGTGCTGGGGTGCGGCGGGGCGGGAAAGACGCGCTTCGCCGCCGCCCTGGCCGAGCGGATCGGCGGCAAGGCGATCTGCTTGGATGCGATTTGGCGGCCGGAATGGACCGCTGAAGATTTGCCGGCGTTTCGGGAGATCCTCAAGGCCGAGCACGCCGAACCCGTCTGGGTGAGCGACGGGAACTTCTCCGTGGCCAGTTTCGAGACCCGCCTGCCGAGCGCGGACCTGGTGGTGTGGCTTTCGCCGCCCCGCTGGCTCTGCGCCTGGCGTGCGGTGGCTCGCACATTCCGTCCCGGCGAGGCGCACCGCTTGGCCGGTCTTCCCGGCGTTCTGCGGTTCATTTGGGACTTCGAACGGGTGAATCGTCCGCGAATCGAGCGTTTGCGCCGCGAGCACGGGCCGGGGGCGACGGTCGTCACCTTGCGCACCGACCGCGAGGTCGCCGCGTTCCTTGCCGAGGCACGACGGGAACCCTAGGCGGCCGGGGGTAGCCGTCCTTGCGCACCCAGACGCTTGCCTCGGACCGGCAGGTCAGCCGGGGGGCAGCTTAGGCGTCCAGCCGGCACGGAAGCGACCGGTGTTGTCGGTCGCCCAATCCTGGCTGCCGGCGTCCGGCGGATGTGAGTCGATCAGGGTCTCCACGAAGCCGCCCACCGCGATCCGCTTGTCGGACCAGCCGTTGGCGAACTCGGCGCCGGCGTCCCAGCCGGCCGGGAGATAGTCGCCGTGCCCCTGGTCCTTCTCGGGACGGATCGCATACCACTCGGTCTTGCCCGGAAAGGGCGAAGCGGCCTTGAAAGCGGGCCCGAAGCGGCCGAGGGCGCGGCCGTTGCCGCCATAGCCCCACCAGAGCGCGTTCTCGATCAGGTCGCCAGGCACGAAGACGCCGCTCAGGATCGAATCCTTGGTGGAGGAGAGCACGACGATCCGCCGCAGGGCGGCGACCGCACCTGCATAGCGCGGATTGTCGAGCGTGTTGTCGGCCACCGCGGCGGCCATGGTGACGGCCGTATCGAACGGGAAGTCCGGCTGCCTGGCGATCGTCTGGCGAACGGTTTCCAGCATGGCGCGGGCGCCCAGGCTGTGGGTCACGAACGAGACGTCAGCGGCCTGGAAGGCGCTGCTGACCAGGAACTCCGCGAAGCGCCCGCCGGTGGTCGTCGCGTGGTCGATGGCCTTGAACCAACTTGTGACGATGAACCCGTCCCCCGGCCAGAGCACCGGGACGACCAAGTCGGCTGCGGTGATCTTCATCGCCAGGTAGCCGAGCGCCTCGAATTCCTGGGCCGCGGGGCCGCCGCCCTTCACGCCATGGTCGACATTGACATTGAAGCCATGGATCACGAAGCAGACACGCTTGCCCCGGAACACCTCGCCCACCTGGTCCCAGGGCACCCAGTCGGCGCCCGTCAGCCGGGCCTGCGGCCAGGCCGTATTCCGGTCGACGTCCGCGAGGCGGTAGACGTGGGCGGCGGTTACGCCGGTGCTGCTCGTGGCGATGTCGCGCAGGGACAGGTAGAAGAGGTCGCTCACGGCGCTAGGCCTTGGCCGCGCCGCGCAGCTTGCCCAGCGCGTTCAGCGCGTCTGACAGCGAGCTCGCGAGGTCCTTGGCCATGGGAGCCAGCGGCACCGCCGCGAGGCCCACCACTAGGGCCACCAGCCAGCCGCCCGGGTCGCCGAGCTTCCCGCCGGCGGTCGCAGCGTGATAGCCGAGCGACAGCCCGATCGCGACCACCGCCGCCCACAGGCGAGCGCGGGCCTGGTAGATCTCCTCCGCAAGCTCGAACGCCGCGTCGACGCGGGTGTCGAGGGCGGTGGCGAACCGGGCGGCGAGCGCCTGGGCCGCCGCGACCGGTTCCGGCGTGGAGGTCTCGCCATCGGTTCCGCCGCGCTTCTCCGCGGTCAGGGCGTCGGCGAGGGCGGCCGTCTGGGCGTCGGGCAGTCCCCATACCGCGGCGATGACCTCGCGGGCCGCCTTCGGATCGAGAAACGGGAGGCCGAGCCGCACGCCTTGGCGGATCGTTTCGGGCGCCTGGCCCTGTCCGCGGCCGGCGCGGTACTGCTGGCGCAGGATTCGGTCGTACTCGTCACCATAGGAGACGACGAGGGCGGGTGCGAGCCGCCGCGCGAGCCTGCGGATCTTGCCGAACCCCACATAGGGCAGGCCGATCGCCGCGCGCCGGGGTGCGCGCTCTGGCTCGGGCCGGCTTGGTTCGCCGTCCCCGCCCGGCGCTGGCGCTCGCGTTCGCTCTCGGAAGCGGGGGAGGGGAATGTCGAACACGAATAGGGCCTTGCCCACGGCGTCGACAATTCCGAACGAGGCGATGCCCAGCGCGCCGATGGCGGCGATGAAGACCGGGATATCCTTAAGCTCGATTGAACCCAGCATCGGCCGCCCCTCCAGATGCAGATCGAAGGGCGCGGGCGGGCCTCGCCGCCGCGCCGCCGACCGCCACTATGAGATTGTTTTCGCAAGATGCAACTCTGACGAGCTTGACCATGGCGAGCCCCGCCGGCCTCAGTCGCAACCGGCGAAGAGGTCGCCCTGGTCGCCTGCTCGCGCCGGTGGGCGAAACTGGGAGAGGTCAAGCTCCGGCATGGCCTTATCGAGCCCCAGCCGCCGGCGGGAGGCGTTAAAGCGCTGGGCCATCAAATCGGCGATCGGGCCTTCGCCGCGCATGCGGACGCGCCACTCGGCGTCATAGTCCTTGCCGCCCCGCATTTGTCGGACCAGCGACATGACCCTGCCTGCGCGATCGGGATGGTCGGTGGCCAGCCACTCCCGGAACAGGTCCTTGATCTCGAGCGGCAACCGCAGCGCCACATAGCCCGCGCCGCCGGCCCCCGCCTCGGCGGCGCGTTCCAGCACGGCCTCCATCTCGTGGTCATTCAGTCCGGGGATCGCGGGCGCGAACATGACGAAGGTCGGCACCCCGGCCGATGAGAGCGCCTTGATCGCCCCGATCCGCCGCTCCGGCGTCGCGGCGCGAGGCTCCATGCTGCGGGCGAGCTTGCGGTCGAGGGTCGTCACCGAGACGGCGACGCGCACAAGGTTGCGCTCGGCCATCGGCCCCAGCACGTCGAGGTCACGCAGGATCAAGGCCGACTTGGTGATCACCGAACAGGGGTGGTTGAAGCGCGACAACACCTCCAGAATCCGCCGGGTCACGCGTAGGACGCGTTCCTGCGGCTGGTAGGGGTCGGTGTTGCCGCCGATGTGGATGATCAGCGGCTGGTGGCCCTTGCGCCTCAGTTCCGCGTCGAGCAACTCGGCGGCCTGCGGCTTGAAGAAGAGCTTGGATTCGAAGTCGAGCCCGGGCGAAAGGCCCATGAAGGCGTGGGCGGGGCGCGCGTAGCAGTAGATGCATCCGTGCTCGCATCCGCGATAGGGATTGATCGAGCGCGAGAAGCCGACGTCGGGACTGTCGTTCTTCGAGATGATCGCCCGCGCGGCCTCGGCGGTCAGCGTGGTCTTGAGCTGGCGCGGCTCGGCGTCGTCGGCCGTCCACCCGTCGTCAAAAGCCTCACGCGCCTGGCTTTCGTATCGGCCGGAGGCGTTGGAGCGCGCGCCACGCCCGCGCATCGGCGGCGGCGGGAGTTGCTGGGAAAAGCTGGCCATGGCCTATCCAAGCGCGAAGCGGGGAACAAAACAAGAACTAACTTGACCTCGACCGTCCCGCCGAGGCTTCTGCGGTCATGCTTTCGGTGCTGATCCCCACTCACGATTCCGCCGCCGAGCTCCCGTCGCTGCTGTCGGCCCTGGTGCCCGCGGCGGTGGATGGTCTCGTCAGGGAAGTCATCTGCGCCGACGGCGGTTCGGGGGACTCGACGGCCGCGATTTGCGAAGACGCGGGCGCGCGTCTGCTGACGGGGGGCCTGGTCGCGGCGGCGGCGATGGCGAGGTCCGACTGGCTTCTGGTGTTGCCGCCGATGTTCGAACCCGGACCCGACTGGGCCGACAAGGTCGGCGCGCATCTGTCTCGGGGCCGGGGGCCCGCTGTATTGCGCCAACCTGCACGCGGGCTTCTCGCCGGGCTGAAGCCTGGCCCTCGGGGCCTCCTGGCCTCGCGCGAGCGGGTGGCGGGCCAGACCGAAACGCGAGATGTCGCGGCGCTGGTGCGCGCCCTGGGGCGAGGCGCTATCAGGTTCTGACCTGAGGGCGATCGGTTACAGGCCTTGCCATGGTGAAGGTGCGGGCGGACCTTCGGCTCATGATTCCGTCTGGAGGGCGGACGCAGATGCAGTCTCCGATGGTCAACTCGCCGGATCGGCGGCGTCAGGTGTGCCGCTTCGGCGTGGACTTCCAATTGTCCGTGGCGCGGTTGATCACCGAGGCCATCGATCGGGATCTCCTGAGCTCGATGATCCTGCTCGCCATAGCGCGCGCCAATCTGCTGGACGTGGCCCGCGATCCGATGGCCATCGTGGCCTACCAGGGAATGGAAGGCGTCGTGCCGGACGAGATGCGCCGGCCTGTCAGCGTCTATGCCATCGCCCGCCAGCTCAACACGCCCTACGAGACCGTGCGCCGCCACGTCGTCCAGCTCAAGGACGCCGAACTTTGCGAAAGCGTCGGGCGAGGTGTCGTGGCGCCCGGCCGGGTGTTCTTCACCGCGCGCTGGATGACGGCGGCTGACCAGGCCTGGAAGCTGGCGGTGAAGCTGGTCGAGGAGGCGGCGAGCTGCGGCATCGG
>CAMFIW010000239.1 GCA_945952355.1 uncultured Phenylobacterium sp.
GAACGCCCACGCCGGTGGCCTGGTCGTTGACGAAGGCGCGGCTGCGGCCGTCGGAGGACAGGGTGCGACGCAGGACGAGATCCTCGTCCCGCGCGTAGCTCAGCCCCTTTTCCTCCAGAATCTCCCAGACCGGATGGTCGGGCGACGGGGCGAACACCGCCGAGGCGGCCGCCTGGGCCGCCCCGCGCCGCACCAGGCCGGCGTCGGCCCGCGCGCCGGTGGCGAGGCCAAGCGCGTCCAGGATGATCGACTTGCCGGCCCCGGTCTCGCCGGTGAGCGCGGTCAGGCCCGGGCCGATGGACAGGTCCAGGGCCTCGATCAGCACGACGTCGCGGATCCAAAGTCCGATCAGCATGCGGGCAAGATGGTGCGGAATCGGCCGCGCCGGAAGCCCGGGCGTACTGTTGCGTTCACATTCAGTTCCGGGCGTGTCGTCACGCCCCCGTTCTAAATCGCTGGCAGGTCGGACGCCACTTCCAGCTCCAGCCGATCGAGGCCCTCGCGGGTGCCTTCGATGCGCTGGGCGAGATCGTCGTGGCCGTCGAGATAGGCGAGCTGCTCGGTGAGCTTGAGATAGGTCCCGGCCCCATCCGGCTCGAACTCCACCGTCACCAACGACGCCGAGAGCGGCCGCCCGCCGGCCTCCATGAAATAGGCGAAGAGGATCCGGGCCTGCGGCACGATCTCCAGGAACACCTTGTCGACGAGCTGCGGCTTGCCGTCCGGCAGGATGGCGCGGTGGATCTCGTGGCCTCCGACCCGGAAGTCGATAGTGTACTCCTCGGTCCCGACCTCGGCGTGGCAGTCGTTCCAGCGGCGCTTGGCCTCCGGATCGGCCCAGGCGCGCCAGACACGCCCGCGCGAGGCCTTGAAGCGACGTTCGAGCACGAAGCTGGTATGGGCGACGCTCATGCCTGGTCCCTCTCGAGATAGCGTTCGAGGGCGTCGAACTGGGCGTTCCACTGAGCCTTGCGCTGGGCGACCCAGGCCTCCAGGCCGCCGAGCGCGTCGGGGGCGATGCGATAGGTACGCACGCGGCCTGCCTTTTCCGACTGGACCACCCCGCCGGCCTCCAGCACCGCCAGGTGCTTCAACGCCGAGGGCAGCGCGATGCCCAGCGGCTTGGCGAGCTCCGAGACCGAGGCGGGCCCGGCGCTGAGTTGGTCGATCATGCCGCGTCGCCCCGCATCAGCCAGGGCGATGAAAAGCCGGTCCAGGCGTTCGGCTGGGGCGACGTCAGCCCGCATCTTCCGCCTCGGCCAGGAAGCGCGAAGGCAGGCGGTCGCGCAGGGGATAGTACTGGAAGAAAGGCCGCGCCTCGCCGATGGCGCGCCGCACGGACGGCCGGTCCATGAGCCGCTTGAAATAGGCCGAGAGCTTGGCGTGCCGCGGCGAGAACGGCAGGACGATAGCGGCGTAGAACAGCGAGGGCGCGGCGGCGCAATCGGCCAGGGTGAACCCCTCCCCGACCGCCCAGGGGCGGGGATCCAGCCGATTCTCTATCATGTCGTAGGCCATGGCGAGCTCGGCGAGCGACGCGTCCAGGGTCCGCTGGTCGCGCTCGGTTTCAGGGCGAAGCTGCTGGGCGACGAAGCGCCCCATGGGATCCATGACGTAGTTGTCGAACACGCGGTCCCAGAGCCGGGCCTGCATCCGCGCCCGCGGATCGTCAGGCAGCAGGGCCACGCGGCCGCGGTGATGGGTGTCCAGGTGCTCGATCTGGATCGAGGTCTCGGGGATGACCTCGCCGTCGTCTTCCATCAGCGGGATCTTGGCGGTGGGCCAGAGCTTCGAATACGCGGCCCGCTCGCCAGGATCGCCGAGGTTGACCATGCGCAGGTCGAACGGCGCGCCGTTCTCATAGAGCGCGATCAGCACCTTCCAGCAATAGGACGACAGCGGATGGGAATTCAGGACGATGGCCATGGGCGCCTCAACAGTTTCCGTTGACGCTAAGTATTCGCCCACGAACGATCAGGCAAGAAAAACTTTCCGCACGAGCTAAGCTTTCGACGTCCAACGCCTCCGCTAGGCGCGGAGGCGTTCGGGCTACTGCCCGATGAACGGGATGTGGGAGAGGATGCCCTTCTTCTTGGGCTTGGCGGCCGGCTTATCGGCCGCCGGGGAGAGGGCCTCGGCCGGGGTGTCCGGCGAAGCCGGGGGCTTGGCGGTCTTGGCCTTGTCCTTGACGAACGGGAGGTGGGTCAGCACGCCACCGCGTCCCGTCCCAAGGGTCGGCTCCGTGGCCGGACGCAGGCCCTTGTCGGTCAGGAGCCTATAGGCGTCGCGATACCAGAGGTCGCCCGGATAGTTGAAGCCCAGCACGGCGCCGTTCTTCTTGGCTTCGTCCACGAGGCCGAGGGTCAGATAGGCCTCCACCAGACGATAGAGCGCTTCCGGCGTATGGGTGGTGGTCTGGTACCGTTCGATAACCGTGCGGAACCGGCCCACGGCGGCGAGGGTGTCGCCGTTGCGCAGATAGTAGCGGCCGATGGTCATTTCCTTGCCCGCGAGCTGGTCGTTGACCATGTCGATCTTCAGGCGGGCGTCGGAGGCGTATTCGGTGCGCGGGTAGCGCAGGACCACGTCGCGCAGATTGTCCAGCGCCTGTCCGGTGGCGGCCTGGTCGCGGCCGACGTCGACGATCTGCTCGAAATAGCAGACGGCCTTCAGATAGTGTGCGTAGGCGGCGGCCGGGTTGCCCGGATAGAGCGAGATGAACCGGTCCGCGTCACCGATCGCCTCGGCGTAGTTGTCGGCCTGATAGTGCGCATAGGCGGTCATCAGGATCGCGCGGCGCGACCATTCCGAATAGGGGTGCTGGCGCTCGACCTCGGCGAAGTAGTCGACGGCCTGATTCCACAGCCCCTTGTCGAGGCGGTCGGCGCCGGTCGCATAGAGCAGCTCCACGGGGCGCTCTTCATAGGCCAGTTTCGGCTTCTTGGCCTTGCGGCCCGCGCAGCCGGCGAGGGCGAGGGCCACGATCACGACGATGGTCGCCGGTTTGACCCAGGAATTGCGAAGCAAGGACACCATCACCTCAAGAGTCGAGCGCGCCCCCGCGCCGGAAGAGGGTTGGTTCTACACTACGCCGCAGGCGGCGCAAACGTGGCGAAGCAGCCTCTCAGACCGCTTCCGCCAGCTCTTCCACCAGGGTGCGGACACGCCAGGCGTCCGGCGCGGCCAGCAGGGCGCGGACCAGGGCGTTATTGACGCCGTGACCGGCCAGAATCCCCTCGAAGCGGCCGAGGATCGGCATGCCCAGGACATAGAGGTCGCCGATGGCGTCCAGCGCCTTGTGCCGCACGAACTCGTCCGGGCGGCGCAGGCCTTCCGGATTGAGGATGCGATCGCCCTCGATGACGACGGCGTTCTCCATCGAGCCGCCGCGAGCCAGGCCCATCGCGCGCAGGGCCTCCACCTCGTGAAGGAAGCCGAAGGTACGGCAGTCGGCCAGCTCCTTGCGGAAGGCCTCGTCGTTCATGACAAGGTCGACGCGCTGGCGGCCGATGGCCTTGGAGGCGAAGGCGATCTCGAACGCGACTTCGAAATGATCACTGGGCGAGAGCGTGGCGCTCTTGTCGCCGTCCGCCACTTCGATGGTGTCGAGGATCTCGATATAGCGGCGCGGCGCGTCCTGGCCCCGACGGCCGGCGCGGTCGAGAATCTGGACGAACGGCAGCGAGGAGCCGTCCATGATCGGCATTTCCGGCCCGTCGAGTTCGACCACGGCGTTGTCGATCCCGCTCATCACCAGGGCGGCCATCAGGTGCTCGATGGTCGAGACGGTGACGCCGGCGGCGTTGGTGATCACGGTGCCGAGCTGGGTCTTGCAGACCGCCTCCCCGTTTACCGGCACGCGGTTGTCGCGGTCGCTCACGTCCACACGCACGAAGACGATCCCGCTATCGGCGGCCGCCGGTCGGACGGAGACCCGGGTATAGGCGCCCGTGTGCACGCCGACGCCAGCGAAGATCGCCGGGCCCTTGAGGGTGTGTTGAAACGCGGATGCGGCCAAGGGTGGACCTTTCACTCAAGAAGCCCGTGGCCGGAAAGGTCACGGAACGCCCCGCTCGCCCGATAGAACTCGTGCTGCGGCGCCGCAAGACAAGTCCTGTTTCCGAATGTTTCGCGGCGCGGAGTGACTAAAAGCTTAAATCGATCAACCGCTTATATGGTGACCAAGTGTGGTTTCCAGGTCACTGCGCAAACGAGAATGGCCGGGGCGAACCCCGGCCATTCAAGACGCGACTTGCTCGGAGAGATCAGTTGGCCAGGCGGCGCAGGAAGGACGGGATCTCCAGGTCGTCCTGGGCCTCTGTTCCCGGCTGCTCCATCGGCTGTTCGACGGGCAGCGCCCCGCCGCGGCCGGCGGCCGGGCGCGCCGCTTGTTGCGGGGGTGCGTCATAGCGCGGACGGCTGCCGAACAGGCTCAGGAACCCACCGCTCTTTTGCGGACGGCGGTCCTCGAAGGCGGCCTCGCCGAATAGCGGCTCGTCCTCCTCCTCGGCGACCATCGGGTCGATGATGCGCGTGACGCTCGGCGCCGGTTCCGGCGCGCGGGCCACTGGCTGGGTGATCTGGGGCTCGGCGCGGACCGGTTCCGGCGCGACGGGCGCGGTGTAGAGGTCGGCCTGCTCCTCGAACGGCTCGGGCTGCTGCGCCACCAACGGCTCGGGCGCGGCGTGGATCACCGGCGCGGGGGCCGGTGCAGGCGCCGGCTGGGGCGCGTAGGCCATCGGCTCCGGCTGGCGGTTCACCTGAGCGGCCGGGGTCGCATAGATCGAACGTTGCGGCTCCGGCGCCGGGGCGGGACGCTGCACTTCCGGCGCGCGCAACGGCGGGGCCTGCAGCGGACGGCGCTCCACCTTGGGCTCGATAGCGGCGATCGAGGCGCCGTCCATGCCCGTGGCGACCACCGAGACGCGGATCATGCCTTCCAGGGACGGATCAAAGGCCGCGCCGAAGATGATGTTGCCTTCCGGATCGACCTGTTCGGAGATGGCGTTGGCCGCCTCGTCGACTTCCAGCAGGGTCATGTCCAGGCCGCCGGTCACGTTGACCAGCACGGCCTTGGCGCCCTTCAGCGAGACCTCGTCGAGCAGGGGGTTCTGGATGGCGTTCTGCGCGGCCATCAAGGCGCGATCGTCGCCGGTCGCCTCCCCCGTACCCATCATCGCCTTGCCCATCTCGGTCATGACCGTGCGGACGTCAGCGAAGTCGAGGTTGATCAGGCCCGGCAGCACCATCAGGTCGGTGATGGATCGGACGCCGGAGTGCAGGACCTGGTCGGCCATGCCGAAGGCCTCGGCGAAGGTGGTCCGCTCGTTGGCGACCCGGAACAGATTCTGGTTCGGAATGACGATCAGGGTGTCGACATAGCGCTGCAGCTCGGCGATGCCGGCATCAGCCAGACGCATGCGGTGACGG
>CAMFIW010000240.1 GCA_945952355.1 uncultured Phenylobacterium sp.
CCAGCAGGCGTTCATAGGTGGCGTGGGCGCGCTCCTGGCGGGGCGAGCGTTTCTGGGCGGCGTCGGCGCGGGCGGTCTTCACGGGGCCCATCCTGGTAGAAAGGCGGCGTGGATCAATGCCTTAGCCACGGGCATGGCGCAAGTGCAGGCCGATGGCGAGCGCCAGGGCCAGGCATAGCGAGGCGGCCCCGAAGCTCAGGGCGCCGCGCGCGTCGGTGTCGGTCACCAAGCCCGAAGCCAGCAGCGGGCCCAGGCTACCGCCAAGGAGCTGCGCCCCGCCCAGCAGCATGGCGGCGCGCCGGGTCGGGTCGGCTTCGATGGTCATGGGCGCCAGGAACGGCATGAAGAACAGCCAGAAGAAGCCGAACAGCGCGGTGGCCAGCAGGAACAGGGCCGGCGGCGGCAGGCTCGCAAAGGCGGCGAGCAGGCCGAAGTCGACCACGCTGCAGACGATCAGGGCCCAGAACCACCGCACCCGACCCGCCAGCAATGTCGCCGCGCCGCCGCCCAGCACCTGGCAGGCGAGGCTGAGCGACACCGCCGTCCCGGCCACCTTCGGATCGTGGCCCGCCTGCCGCGACAACGGCTCGGCATAGACCCAGACCGCGACGATGAAGGCCAGGAACAGGAAGGCCGCCGCCAGCGACACCCAGCCGCGCGGGGAGGGCAGGCCGCCCGCCTCCTGTTCGTTGTGCGCCAGCGGGGCGTATCGCGCCGGTGCGCCCAGGCCCGCCAGGCCGCAGACCAGGCTGACCGCCGCCAGCGCCAGGAACCCGCCATTCGCGCCCCAGCGCCCGACCACCCAGGCGGTCAGGGCTGCGGCCAGCAGGAACTGCGCCAGGGTCTGTACGGTCAGATAGACGCCCGACCAGCGTTCCGGGCGCGGGGCGCGGCTGATCATGCCGATGGTCAGCCACATCATCAGCCCGCTCGGCACGCCGGCGAAGGCGCGCACCAGGGTGACCATCTCGCCGGAGGTGCGGGTGGTGGCCGCGTTCAACGCCATCAGGATCACCCCACAGCCGACCGCGATCAGCCGCAGCCGCTCCGGCTTCAGCCAGGCGCCCGCCAGGCCCGCGGCCAGGCCCATGGTCAGGAGTTCCGCCGTCGCCGCATGGCCGAGCTGGGCCGCCGACAGCCGGCCCTCCTGGGCGAGCGTGCCCAGCAGGAGAGGCTGCAGGCCAGCGATCATGATGCCCATGACGCCCACCATCATTACGGCCGTCGCCTGGGCGAGACTGGGGGCCGGGCCGATCCAGGCCGGCGCCGCGACGTTGTCCTTCAAAGGCGTTCCCCCTCTGGGCGTGGCCGGCTCAGTAGTTGTAGCGCAGGTATATCCCACCGGTGCGCGGCAGGCCCATGTTGAACAGGTCGAAGCCCAGCCCCTCGATCGGGATGATGTCGGAGATGTTGGTCTCGTCCGTCAGGTTGCGACCCCAGATCCCGAATTCGTAGCGCTTGCCGGGCGTCGTCCAGCCGATCTGGGCGTTGACGAACGTCCGCGCTCCGTCCGACAGCCGCTCGATGTTGCGGGTGTCGTAGTAAACCTTGGAGCGATAGGAGGCGTCGGCCGAAACATGGGCCTGGCCGCCGGCGAGGTCCCACTCGTAGCGCGCCTGGGCCGTGAGGCTCACCTTCGGCGCGTCGGGCAGCTGATTGCCGGAGTAGTCGCCCGCCAGGGACTTGAAGTCCTTGTACTTGGCGCTCAGCAGCGAGGCGTTGAGGCCGACATCGAGGCCCCGCATCGGCGTGGCCGACAGCTCCAGCTCGGCGCCGTAGATCTCGGCGTTCGAGGCGTTGGTGAAGTTCTGCACCGTGCGCACGCCCTCCAGCACCAGGGTGTAAACCTGCAGGTCCTGGTAGTCGTAGTAGAAGGCCGAGACGTTCGCCCGCAGGCGGCGGTCGAACCACATGGTCTTTGCCCCGACCTCGAAGGCGTCGACCTTCTCGTCGCGATAGGGCTTGAACTGGCTGGGCTCGGTCGACTGGCCGCCGAAGAAGCCTCCTGACTTATAGCCGCGGTTGTAGCTGGCGTAGAGGTTGACATCGTCGGTCGCCTTGTACTGGACGCCGAGCCGGCCCGAGAGCGAGCCGAAGGTCTTGGACGCGTCGATGGTGAAGAACGTGATCGTCCCCATCTCGGCGTTGCTCACATAGTGGAAGTCCTTCTTGTCGGAAGAGTAGCGCAGGCCCAGCGTCGCGGTGAGCTTCGGCGTGATCGAATAGTCGGCCTGGCCGAACACCGCATAGCTGTCGGTCTTCTGGCTGTAGGGCCAGCCGAAGATGCCAACCGAGTTGTCCAGATCCGCCCCTGTCGGATTGGCCGGGGTCGGGTTCCGGGCGATCCGCAGGATGTCGTAGTAGCTGTCCGTCTTCAGGTCGTCGTGGGCGAAGTAGAGCCCGGCCACCCAGGTCAGCGGTCCCTTGCTGTCCGACTGCAGCCGCAGCTCCTCGCTGACCACGCTCTGCTTGGCCTTGTAGGAGGCGGTGATCAGGTCGTTCGGACCGGCGTCGGTGTCCTCGAGGTCGGCGCGCTTGGCGGCGTCATAGCCGGTCACCGAGACCAGGCTCACGGCGCCGAGATTCCAGGTCGCCGTCACCGACCCGCCGAGGGTCTTCACGTCGTCCTTGCCCTCCAGGTGGTAGTCGCCCTGATACTTGTTGTCCGAGGTGTTGGCGTAGCCCAAAGCGTCGGTGCACTGGCCCGAGGTATAGAAGCCCGGCGCACAGAGGCCGTCCGGCCCGGTGGCCGCCGCCGTCTGCGGGATCAGCGAACGGTTGTAGGCCCAGATCGAGCCGCCCTTGGAATGGCCGTAGCGGCCTTGGGCCAGGACCTCGAAATCGGCGCTTGGCGTCCACAGCACGGAAAGGCGCGTGGTCCAGCGGTCGGCGTCGTTGCCGTGGTCGCCGGTCAGCCGGTTCAGCGTGTGGCCATCGTCCTTCACGTACTGGGCGGCCAGGCGCACGGCCAGCACGTCCTTGACCACCGGCCCGCCAACCGCGCCTTCGAGGGTCAGGGCGTTGTAGCTGCCGTATTCGGCCGAGGCGTCGGCGGTGAAGTCCTGGGTCGGCTTCTTGCTGATGACATTGATCGCCCCGCCCGTGGTGTTGCGGCCATAGAGCGTGCCCTGCGGCCCGCGCAGCACCTCGATCCGGTCGAGGTCGAAGAACTGGCCCATCTGGGCCAGCGGCGAGCCGATATAGACGCCGTCGGTATAGATCGCGACCGGCGTGGCGGTGTTGGGGTTGAAGTCGTTCAGGCCGACGCCGCGGATGAAGATCTTCGGATTGGCGGCGTTGTCGTCGGTCTTGATCTGCAGGGCCGGCGACAGGTTGTTCAGGTCGAGGATGTTGGTGACGTGCTGGTCCTTCAGCGCCTGGGCCGACAGGGCGGTGATGGCGATCGGCACCTCCTGGACGTTCTGCGCCCGCTTCTGGGCGGTCACCACCAGCTCCTCCAGCGTCGCGCCGTCCTCGGCCGCGTGCGCCGCGCCCGCCCCGAACACCACCAGCGCGCACACGGCCGCCGAACCAAGCGCCTTGCCGATCATCCTTCGCCCCCTTGTCATTGATCTGGATCAATAACGGTAGTCTTCGCTATTCGATATGCAAGACTATTTTTCGGGATGGAGCGTTCGAGCCGTCAGACGGCCCGCCGGAATACGCAGTCGAACTCCAGCACCGAGGCAGGGTCGCGGGTGATCGGGCTTACCGGCGTGATCTGGGCCAGGGCGAAGCCGCGCTCGCGCATGTAGGCGAGGCCGGTCTCGAACGACCAGACGCCTTCGTAGATGTGCTCGATCGGCAGCTCCAGTTGCACGCCGACGCAGCGTTCCAGGAGGCGCGGCGCTCCATCCAGCACCTCGCGCTCGAAGCCCTGGGTGTCGATCTTGAGGAACGGCCGCTCGGCCGGCAGCCCGGCGAACAGATCGTCCATGGTCACGACCTCGACGGTCTCGACCGAAACGATCTCCATGTTGCGATCGAACTCCGCCGCCAGGGCCGACGGTCCTCGGAAAGAATTGAACTTGGTGTTGCGTGAGACATTGATCTCGGCGCGGCCGGACCTGGCCCCGGCCGCCAGCTTGCGCACCTCCCAGCGGGCATCCTGCTGCGCGGCGGCGTGCGCCTTTTCGAACGCATCGGAAGTCGGCTCCAGCGACAGGATCTGGCCGCCATAGCCCCAGCGCCGGACCTGGGTTGCATAGCCCCCGTCATTGGCGCCGACGTCGAACACCAGGTCCGCCCGCCGCGAGCGCAGGAAGTCGATCAGGTTCGGTCCCCGCACCAAGTCCCAGCCCCGCCGCCGGATCGCATTGCGCACCTGCGTCTTCAGCTGCTGTTTCAGCGCCATCGACCGTCTCTCCAGGAACACCCGCCCGCGCCCTGGCGGTAAACTCAGGCGGAGGGGGTGGAGTTCACGATCGCGGCCCGTCGTCGTCGACCCGGCGCGGAGCGGGGACAATCGCGGGAGATATGAAACTCTTGGAAGCCCGGTCCGGGCTAGGTGGCGGTGAGAGAGGGATTCGAACCCTCGATAGAGTTTCCCCTATACACGCGTTCCAGGCGTGCGCCTTCAACCACTCGGCCACCTCACCAGCGCCGCTCGGAGGCGGGCCCCTCGCGGAAGGCGCGCAATATACTCACGAAGGCCTGCGGGGCAAGCGGCCATCCAAGGCGACCGAGAGCCGCGCCGGATCGAATAGGGACCGGGCCTCGTGGCGGGCGAGCGCGGCGCTCATCGGGGCGAGGCCGGCGCGGGCTCGGGCGAGCCTGGCCAGGGCATCCGGAGCCCCGGTCCGCAAGGCTTCGCGCAGGTCGAGCAGGGCGTGGTCGGTCTCGCGCAGGCGGGCGCGGTCGGCGGCCAGGGCAGGGTCCGCATAGCGCTCGTCGATCAGGAACAGCCGGGCGCGCGCCCCCTGGACCATGACGTCGGCGCCGGCGCGGTCACCCTGATTCGCCAGGGCCTCGGCGGCGTCGAGGGCGCGGCGGGCGTCGGTGATCAGGTCGGCGGGACGGATCGCGGTCTCCGAAGCCTTGGGGCAGGCGCTGGGCGACAGGGCCCGCACATAGTCGGCCAGGCCCATGAGCACGGCGGGCGGCGGCTCGGCGCCGTCGAACTCCTGGGTCACCAGGCCGTGGATGAACGGCTCCAGGGCGGCGGCCTTGCGATCCTGGTCGATCCGCAGGCCGGCCTTCGGCCCGCCGAGGTCGGGGATCGGCTTGGGATTGAAGACGTCGTCGCCGCGATGGGTCGAGAACAGGGACGAGGTCACGTCGGCCGTGCCCGGCGGGCCGGAGACCCCGGGGAAGTGGAAGTCGCGGTTGGTGCGGCCGTTCCGGTGGCAGGTCTCGCAGGCGACGCCCGAGCGCGCCGCCTGGCCCCCCAGCAGGGTGGGCGAGCGGAAGGCCGCGCGGCCGATCTCCAC
>CAMFIW010000241.1 GCA_945952355.1 uncultured Phenylobacterium sp.
GGCCAGGACATGGGCAAGACGCTGTGCGGGGCCGTGTGGCTGCACGCCGACATGCGCGGCCCCTACGACTACTGGCAGTTCTGGCGGAACACCGAGGACGCCGACGAGGGCCGATTCCTGAAGCTGTTCACCGACCTGCCGCTCGACGAGGTCGCCAAGCTGGAGGCGATGGAGGGCGCGCAGATCAACGACGCCAAGAAGGTGCTGGCCAACGAGGCGACCCGGATGCTGCACGGCCAGGCGGCGGCGGACGCGGCGGCCGAGGCGGCGCGCGTGGCCTTCGAGGTCGGCTCGGTGTCCGGCGACATGCCGACCCACGAGGTTCCGGCCGCCGAGCTGGAGGCCGGGATCGTGCTGGCGGCCCTGGCGGCCGACGCGGGCCTCGCCGGTTCGCGCGGCGAGGCGCGGCGCCTGGCCCAAGGTGGCGGCCTGCGGGTCAATGACGAAGCCTGGACCGACGCCAACCGCGCCGTCTCGAACGCCGACCTGGCCGACGGGGTGGTGAAGCTGGCTGCGGGCAAGAAGAAGATCGTTCTGATCAAGCCGGTCTGAGGAGACGACGGATGAGCGAGATCGCCGAGGGCGCGGCTGCGCCGGACTTCGAGATGGCGGGGCCAAGCGGGCCGATCCGCCTCGCCGACTTCAAGGGCAAGCCGCTGGTGCTCTACTTCTATCCGAAGGACGACACACCGGGCTGCACCACCGAGAACCAGGACTTCACCGCGCTGGCCGCCGACTTCGCCAAGGCGGGCGTCGGCCTGGTTGGCGCCTCGAAGGACACCGTGGCCAAGCACGCCAAGTTCGCCGCCAAGTACGACCTGAAGGTCCCGCTGGGCTCCGATCCCGAGGGGCAGGTGATCGAGGCCTACGGCTCCTGGGTCGAAAAGACCCTCTATGGGCGCCAGTACATGGGCATCGACCGCTCGACCTTCCTGATCGACAAGACCGGCAATATCGCGCGCATCTGGCGCAAGGTGAAGGTGAAGGGCCACGCCGCCGAGGTGCTGGCCGCCGCCAAGGCGCTCTGAACCCTCGCATTCACAGATCGTTAACCACAACGCGCGAGATTGCAGGCTGCGTCCGCGCATCACACCTTCCGGGTGCGAAGGGTCTTGCGCGCGCTCCCAATCTCATCGCATATCGCCGCGGGCTGTAATTTCCGACGCGGTGAGAATGTCACGCCTCGCGCGCCTTCGCCGATCGCTCGAAGATCTGTTTCCTGAGCGCCACCTGTACGTCCGCACGGCGGGCGAGATGCGCGGCTTCGTCCTGACCACCGAAAAGCAGCTAATGATCGCCGCCGGCGTGGCGGGGGTGGCGCTCTGGATGGGCGTCTCGACCGCCGCCATGTTGGTCGATCTGGTCAGCGCCTCGGGCAGCGACAGGGAACTGGCGCGCATGCAGGCCAAGTCGGAGCGCCTGGTCGCCGACCGGGAGGCGCGGCTGAATAGCGCCGTCGCCCAGTTGAACGCCGCCAATGGATCTTCCGCCGGCCTGGCCGACACTGTGGAGAAGCGCCACGCTGCGCTCGCCATGTTGCTCACCGACATCAAGGGCGCGCCCGGCGCCGCCGACGCCCTTGCGCCGGCGCTGAAACAGGCGAGCCATCCCAATACCGCCATGACGCCTGCGCGCCGGATCGCGCTGGTCGAGGCGAGCCAGGAGCGGCTGATCGACGCCGCAGACAACTTCGCCAAGGGCCGCGCAGACCGGCTGCGGCTGGCCTTCCGGCTGGCGGGCCTGACCCCCTCCTCCTTCCTGCCTAAGGGCCAGGCCCTTGGCGGGCCGCTGATCGAGGCCAAGGATCCCCGCGCCCTCGCCGCCGTGCTGGACGTGGACGAGGGCTTCGCCGAGCGGATCCAGCACGCCGCCACCAGCCTGTCGGAAGCCAAGGCCCTGGCCGATGCGGCGACCAAGCTGCCCTTCGCCAAGCCGACCACCGACATCGACAAGTCGAGCGGGTTCGGCGTGCGGTTCGACCCGTTCACCGGTCGCCCGGCCTTCCATTCGGGCCTCGACTTCGTGGGCGGCTTCGGCTCGCCGATCTATTCGACGGCGCCCGGCGTGGTGTCGTTCACCGGCGTGCGCTCGGGCTACGGCAACACCATCGAGATCGACCACGGCGCCGGGTTCAAGACCCGCTACGCCCACCTGTCGGCCATCGGCGTCAGCGTCGGCCAGAAGGTGGCGGTGGGCCAGAGGATCGGCGCCTTGGGCAACACGGGCCGCTCGACCGGCCCGCATCTGCATTATGAGGTCTGGGTCAACGGGCGCGCCCAGAACCCGGACCGTTTCGTGAGGGCGGGCGACTATGTTCAGCAAGCGGACGACTAAACTCCCCGAGATCACCGACGCCGAGATCGCGGCCGTGGGCCTGGGCGCCGAGACGCCACGGACCAAGCTGCGGGCGGCGTCGCTGCTGTCGGCGGACCTGACCGTCGAGGGCAATGTCATCGGCGAGGGCGAGGTGCAGATCGACGGCACGGTGCGCGGCGACGTGCGCGTCTCGCGCCTGACCATCGGCGAGACCGGCCATGTCGAGGGCCAGGTGTTCTGCGACACGGTGGAGGTGCGCGGCCGGGTGATCGGCAGCCTGACCGCCAAGCAGGTCCGGCTGTACGGCACGGCCTATGTCGACGGCGACGTCACCCACGAGCAGCTGGCCATCGAGAGCGGCGCCTTCTTCCAGGGCCGCAGCCTGAAGTTCCAGCGCCCTGCCCCCGCGCTGGAAGTGGTGACGGTCAGCGAGGAGCCGGCGGCCGCCAAGGCGGTCTGATATCGATCCACGGTTGCAGGGCTCAGCGTCTTGTGTAGCCTGGACTATCCAAGGGAGGGCTGATCCATGGAGTTAATGCTGCAACCGCTGCGCAAGTACGCCGACTTCCAGGGGCGCGCGCGTCGGCAAGAATACTGGCTGTTCGTCCTCGGCGTGTTCGTCGCCGAAGTCGTCGGGAGCGTGATCATCGACCTGGCGGGCGGCGGCGCAGGCAATTTTTCCTTCGTCTCAGGGGTGCTGGCGATCCTGTTCGGCGTCGCCTTGCTGGGCGTGATCGTTCCTTCGATCGCCGTCGCGTTCCGCCGACTTCACGACACCAACCGCTCGGCGTGGTGGCTGTTGATCGCCTTCCTGCCGCTCATCGGCAGCGTGGTCTTGCTGATCTTCTACTGTCTGGACGGCACGCCCGGCCCGAACCGCTTCGGACAGGATCCGAAGGGCCGCAACCTGACCGACGCCTCGGTCTTCAGCTAGGCGCCTCTATCCATCCCGCGTCACGCCCACGCGCTGGGCGAGGCTCGCGCCCATGAAGGCGTCGAGGTCGCCGTCGAGGACGCCCTGGGTGTCGGACGTTTCGACCTCGGTGCGCAGGTCCTTGACCATCTGATAGGGCTGCAGGACGTAGCTGCGGATCTGGTGGCCCCAGCCGATGTCGGTCTTCTGGTCGTTCAGCGCCTGGGCCTCGGCCTCGCGCTTCTGCAGCTCCAGCTCGTAGAGGCGCGCTCGCAGCATCTTCCAGGCCTCGTCGCGGTTCTGGTGTTGCGAACGGCCGGCCTGGCAGGCCACGACCACGCCCGTGGGGATGTGGGTCAGGCGGACGGCGCTATCGGTCTTGTTGATGTGCTGGCCGCCGGCGCCGGAGGCCCGGTAGGTGTCGGTGCGCACGTCGGACGGATTGATGTCGATGACGATGGCGTCGTCGACCACCGGATAGACCCAGACCGAGGCGAAGCTGGTGTGGCGCTTGGCGGCGGCGTCGAAGGGCGAGATACGCACCAGCCGGTGCACGCCGGCCTCGGTCTTCAGCCAGCCATAGGCGTTTGCGCCCTTGACCTGCAGGGTCACCGACTTGATGCCCGCCTGTTCGCCGGAGGTCTCTTCCAGGAAGTCGACGCTCATACCGTGCTGCTGGGCCCAGCGGGTGTACATGCGCATCAGCATGCCGGCCCAGTCGTTGGACTCGGTGCCGCCGGCCCCGGAATTGATTTCCAGGAAGGCGTCGTTGCCGTCGGCCTCGCCGCTCAGCAGGGCTTCGAGCTCGGCGCGCGCGGCGCGTTCCTTGAGCGCCTTGAGCTGGCCGCGGGCCTCGTCGAGGTTGGCCTCGTCGCCCTCTTCGTCGGCGAGTTCGGCATAGCCGATGGCGTCGCCGAGATCGCGCTCGATGGAGCGCACGGCCTCGACGCCGGACGCCAGCTTGGCGCGTTCGCGGGTGATGGCCTGGGCGGCGGCGGGATCGTCCCAGAGGGTCGGGTCCTCGACCCGGGCGTTCAGCTCGTCGAGCTTTCGGAGCGCAGGTTCCCAGTCAAAGACGCCTCCTGAGCAGTTCGATCGACTGCTCGATGTCGGCCTTGGCGGCCTCGACATCCAATCTCATGGGAATCTCCCGGAAAAATCAGAGGCGGGCCAGTACCCCGACAGGCTCACCAGTACAAGCCGTTCATGTCGTCCTTCTTGGGCGGTGGCTTGGCCTGCGGCGGCGGCGGCGCCGGGATCACCTCGCCGGTCGGCAGGACGGCGGTGTAAGGAATCGGGCCGGCCGGCAGGCCGCCGGGCAGGACGTCGGCGACCTTGGGCTCGGTGCCGGGCCGGAACGCCTCGCGAATGCCGCGGATCATGGCGAACTTGGCGTTCTTGGGCGCCTTGAAATCGGTCTTGGGCACGTTCTTCGTGGCTTCGGCCATGAAGTCGATAAACACCGGCAGGGCCGCGACCGCGCCGGTCTCGCCGTGGCCCAGGCTGCGGTTGTCGTCGAAGCCGATGAACACGCCGGCGACGATCTGCGGCGTGAAGCCGACGAACCAGGCGGAGCGGTACTCGTTGGTGGTTCCGGTCTTGCCCCCGACCGGCCGGCCGAGCGACAGGGCGGCGGTGCCAGTCCCGCGCTGGACGACGCCCTGCAGCATGGACGTGATCTGGTAGGCGGTGATCGGGTCCATCACCTGGGCGCCGTCAAGGCCGATGCGCGGGCTCTCGTCGCCGTTGAAGCCGGCGTTGCAGCGGACGCAGTCGCGCTTGTCGGCGCGGAAGATCACCTTTCCCTGCCCGTCCTGCACCATCTCGATCAGGTGGGGATCGACCTTGCGGCCGCCATTGACGAAGGACGCATAGGCGGCGGTCAGCTTGAACGGCGTGGTTTCGCCGGCGCCCAGCGCCATGGCCAGCACAGGATCCATCGACTTCACCACGCCCAGCCGCACGGCGAGGTCGGAGATCTTCTTCATGCCGACCCCCTGGGCCAGACGCACGGTCATGGTGTTGCGCGACAGCTCCAGGCCCTTGCGAAGCTGCAGGGCGCCGAAATAGTCGTGCTCGTAGTTCTCGGGCGTCCAGTCGGCGCCGTCGGCGCCCTTGAGGGTGATCGGGCTGTCCATCACCACGCTGGCCGGCGTGTAGCCGTTCTCGAGAGCCGTGGCGT
>CAMFIW010000242.1 GCA_945952355.1 uncultured Phenylobacterium sp.
CGAGGCCGACCCTGACCGACGGCTGTTTTTTAGTAATACCGGCACCACCGAACGCTAAACTCTGCCTACCGTCGAAAACCGCAGATGCCTGCAACAGCCACCCCTTCAACGCCCCCAGCCTGCGCAATGTCGCCTTGACCGGCCCCTATCTCCATGACGGCTCGGCGCCCGGCGTGCGCATGGCGATCTTCGCCCACGACATCGCGGTCGATCGCCTGAGCCAGGACGACGCGGCCGCCATCGCCGCCTTCCTGGCCTCGCTCACCGACCGCGATTTCGTCGAGAACCCCAGCTTCGCCCTGCCGCGCGAGGCGTGCGGCAAGGCGCGGGCCAACTGATGGATGGGACGGCTACCCGGCCGCCACCGGCGCGGCCGCCAGTGCGTCACGCGCCTGGGCGGCGATCTCGAAACTCTTCAGCCGCGCGGCGTGGTCGAAGACCTGGGCGGTGACCATCAGCTCCTGGGCGCCGGTGCGCTCGGCGAAGGCGGCCAGGCCCTTCCTTACAGTCTCGGGTCCACCGACCACGGCGCAGGACAGGCTGTGGGCGATCATCGCCTTGTCGGCCGGATGAAGGCTGTCCTCGAAGCCCTCGACCGGTGGGGGCAGGGGGCCGGGCTGGCCGGTCCGCATCCGGACGAAGGCCTGCTGCAGCGAGCTGAACAGGTACTTGGCCTCGGCGTCGGTGTCGGCCGCCACGATGCTCAGCGCCGCCATGGCGTAGGGCTTGTCGAGATATTCCGACGGCCGGAAACGCTCGCGATAGAGGTCCATGGCCTCGTCGAGCTGGGCGGGGGCGAAGTGCGAGGCGAAGGCGAAGGGCAGGCCGGCGGCGGCGGCCAGACTGGCGCCGAACAGGCTCGAGCCCAGGATCCAGACCGGCACGTTCAGGCCGCCGCCGGGCACCGCCTGGATCTGCTGGTTCGGCCCGACCGGCGCGAAATAGGCCAGCAGCTCCATCACGTCGCGCGGGAAGCGGTCCTCGTCGCCCACCAGGGTCCGGCGCAGGGCCCGCGCGGTGAGCTGGTCTGTGCCCGGCGCGCGGCCGAGGCCGAGGTCGATCCGGCCGGGGAACAAGGCCTCGAGCGTGCCGAACTGCTCGGCGATCACCAGGGGTGCGTGATTGGGCAGCATGATGCCGCCGGCGCCCACCCGGATGGTCTTGGTGCCCGCCGCCACGTGGCCGATCACCACCGCGGTCGCCGCGCTGGCCACGCCGGGCATGTTGTGGTGCTCCGCCAGCCAGAATCGCTTGTAGCCCCATCGCTCGGCGTGCTGGGCGAGGTCCAGGCTGTTCTTGAACGACTGCGAGGCGTCGGAGCCCTGCAGGATGGGCGACAGGTCGAGGACGGAGAGCGGCGTCATAGGGTCCATATGGGGCGGTTCGCGTGAACCGCCACCGCGTCAATCACGATTGCCGGCCCCGGCGCGATGTCAAGGCGGGCGGCGTATCGAGGCGATCGACGGGCCGGCCCCTTGCCAAACGACCGTCGCGCTCAAAACTGATCATGCGCGCAGCCTTGCCGAGGCGAGTCGGTCTGCTAGCCGGGGGGCACCATGACCGCTCCTTTCGCGTCGCTGACATTCACCCGCGGCCCGACCATGAAGAACCGCTTCATGCTGGCGCCGCTGACCAACCTGCAAAGCCACACGGACGGCGTCCTCTCCGACGACGAGTTTCGATGGCTGACCCTGCGCGCCCAAGGCGGGTTTGGGGTGACCATGACCTGCGCCGCCCATGTCCAGGCGATCGGGCAGGGCTTCCCGGGCCAGCTCGGGGTGTTCGCCGAAAAGCACCTGCCGGGCCTGACGCGGCTGGCCAAGGCGATCAAGGAGGCTGGCTCGATCGCGGTGATCCAGCTTCACCATGCCGGCATGCGATCGCCCAAGGATCTGATCGGCGCCGACCCGGTCTGTCCCTCGGACAACGCCGAGACCGGCGCCCGAGGGCTTTCCCTTCCCGATGTGGTTCAGCTTCGCGAGGACTTCATCGCCGCGGCCGTCCGCGCCGAGCAGGCGGGCTTCGATGGCGTAGAGATCCACGGCGCCCACGGCTATATTCTCTGCCAGTTCCTGAGCGCCGAGATCAATCTGCGCACCGACTCCTATGGTGGCTCCCTCGAGAACCGCGCCCGTATCGTGCGCGAGATCATCGACGGAATCCGGGCCCGCTGCCGGCCGGACTTCAATCTCGGCCTGCGCCTTTCACCGGAGCGGTTCGGTCTCAGCCTCGCCGACATTCGCGAACTCGCCCAGCAGCTCATGCGCGAAGGCAAGCTCGACTATCTCGACATGTCTCTTTGGGACGTCTTCAAGGAGCCGGTCGAGGAGGCGTTCCAAGGCCGCACGCTGATGTCCTATTTCACCGACCTCGACCGCGGCGCCTGCCGCCTGGGCGTAGCGGGCAAGATCCTGACCGCCGAGGATGCGCGCAAGGTGCTGGAGGCCGGCGCCGACTTCGCGGTGGTGGGCCGCGCGGCCATTCTGCACCACGACTATCCGCGCAAGGTCGAGGCCGATCCGGCCTTTGTCCCGATCGCCCTGCCGGTGACGCGCGAGCACCTGCGCGCCGAAGGCCTCGGGCCGGCCTTCGTGGACTACATGAACACCTGGAAGGGGTTCGTCGCGGCGGAGTGACCGCGGCGCCCCGATAGCGGGAGGCGCGGATGGACAGACCGCACATCTGGCTGGCGGCGGGCGTCCGGACACCCTTCGTCAAGGCCGACGGCGTCTTCGCCGGCTATGACGCGATCGGCCTTTCCGTGCCTGTGGCCCAGGCAATGATGGGCGAGCTGTCCGGTGGCAAGCCGGACTTCGCCGTCTGGGGCGCGGTCATCCCCAACCTGACCTGGAGCAACATCGCCCGCGAGGTTCTGCTCGACGCCAGCCTCGATCCGACTATCCCGGCCTACGCCACGGTCATGGCCTGCTCGACCAGCATGATCGGCGTCTTCGAGGCGGCCGGCATGATCGACGGCCGCGGCCGCGACCTCGCCCTGGTCGGCGGTGTCGAGGCGATGAGCCGTGTGCAGATCGGCCTGAGCCAGGGTCTTTCCGACGGCCTGCGCCGATTCATCCAGGCCCGCAGCTTCGGCCAGCGGATCGCCGCGCTCGGCGGATTCAAGCCCCTCTCGTTGTTCATTCCACGCGTCGCCAACCGCACCACCGGCATGAGCATGGGCGAGCACACCGAGATCACGGCCAAGGAATGGTCGATCAGCCGCGAGGCGCAGGATGAGATGGCGCTGGCCAGCCACCGCACCGCGGTGGGCGCCTGGAACAACGGCTTCTTCGACGACCTGGTGATCCCGCTGGGGGGCGTGGCGCGCGACAATCTCCCGCGGCCCGACACCTCGATGGAAAAGCTGGCGCGCCTCCCGCCCGCCTTCGATCGCACCAGCGGCCACGGAACACTGACCGCCGGCAATTCGTCGCCCCTCACCGACGGGGCGGCCGCGATCTGGGTCGCATCGGCCGGGGGGCTGGAGCGCCTTCCGGCTTCGATCCCGCGCGCGCGCCTGGTCGATTACGAAGTGACCTCGATCGACCTGCGCCATGAGGGCCTGCTGATGGCTCCGGCCTATGGCGTACCGCGCCTCCTGGCCCGCAACGGGCTGCGCTATGCCGACATCGATCTATGGGAGATTCACGAGGCCTTCGCCGCGCAGCTGATCTCGCACCTGTTGGCCTGGCAGAGCCAGGAGTTCCGCAGGTCCAAGGCGGGCGTCGCGGCCGATCTCGGCCCGTTCCCGACCGAGCGGGTCAATCCCACCGGCGGCAGCGTGGCGCTCGGACACCCGTTCGGGGCGACCGGCGCGCGCATTCTCAGCCAAGCCGTCAAGGAACTGGCCTCACGCGGCCGCGGCGCGAAGGCCATCGTCTCCATCTGCGCCGACGGCGGTCAGGGGACGATGGCGCTCCTCGAAGCGGCCTAGACCCTTCGTTCTCCCGCGTGAGCGGGCGATTGCGAGGTGGACGCTAGGCCATGACGGCGCGACGGCGGCGCAGCGAGGCGCCGGCCAGTCCGAAGCCCGCGAGCATCAGCCCCCAGGTCGCCGGTTCCGGCACATTGGCCAGCCGGTAGATGTCGGCCGTGGTGTACTTGATGTCTGGCCGGGCCAGGGCGTCGATCCGGGTGTTCCAGCCGATGGCGTCGAAAGCCGCCAGGTCGAGCCCGGTGACGATCCCGCCTTCGCAGTAAGAGAAGGTCGGGTCCATGATGCCAAGCGCGGTGGAGTGGGTCGGGCAGCCGGGCGCCCCCTTGAAATAGTTGTTGTCCAGCCAGTGCGAGGCCTGGTTCCCGTCGCCGTTGAAATAGCCGGTCGAGAAGTAGCCGTTCATGAAGGCCGACGCGCCGCTGTCGATCGAGAAGTACGAGCTCGTTCCGACCGACCAGTCGAGCTTGGGGCCGCCGCCGTCGAAGCCGTTGGTGTTGGCGCTGTAGCGGAACAGGTCGAGCGTTTCGCCCCACCAATCGTCCTGGAAGCTGTAGTCCTTGAAGTCCGCCGCAAGCGGGCCGTACGGGCCGCCGAGATAGTCGTAGTCGTCAACCCCGCTGACGAAGCCGAGCGCGTGGCCGATCTCGTGCGTGGCGACCCCGATGAAATCGATGGTCCCCGGCGTGATCCCGTCGGTGGGATCGAAATCGAAGGCGTAGTCACTTGAGAACTGCACCTGCCCATCGACCATCGTCGGGTCGTAGACATAGCCCAACGCCTTGCCGTTGGCGGTGGTCATGCCGATCAGCTTGTTGTTCGTCGAACCGTCATTGTCGAAGATCTGGTAGCTGGTGTCGATGCCGGTCTGGGCGGCCGCGTCGGCATAGCCCGAGGTGATGACGTTCAGCGCCCCGGAACCGTCGAGCTTGGGCAGGTTGCTGGCCACCTGGGCGTCGAGCGAGGTCGTGCCGAAGGCTTTGATGCGCGCCTCGACGAACTGAGCGCCGTGCGCGTCGAAAGTCGACCCGGTCTGGCCGAGGACGCCGGGATCGAGCGAACTGAAGCCGACGTTCAGGTTGATCGTGACGTCGTTGGTCAGCATGTGGCTCCAGAAGGCGGCCGCCGCCTTGAAGCCGTCGCCCGCCAGGGTGCCGGATGCGGCCCCGCCGAGATCGTGGAGAACTATGGTCGCCGCCTGCGCCTGGGAGGCGCCTGCCAGGACTGCCGCCGCGACCATCGCGCGGACCGAAACAACGCCAAACTTCATCGTGAACTCCCCACTGCAAGCTTGGCCGCGAGCAAACCGATTACCGCGGCGTTAATGAAATGTTGCGGTCAAAAAGCGGGGTTCGACAACCGAAAAGTGTCACGACTGATACGTATGTGACGCAATTCTGCTAAGCTTCGAGCAGGGGGCGACCAAGAATTCCCCTTGCGGGACGCGTCGGTCAGGCGCGCTTCATCCG
>CAMFIW010000243.1 GCA_945952355.1 uncultured Phenylobacterium sp.
GGGCGCTGATCGGCCTGGGCGCCGCCCTGCGGTCGCGCAAGGGCGACTATCCCTACGCCAAGGCGATCTGGCAGGGCTATCAGCGGGGCAAGTCCGCCGGCTGGTTGCTGGGCGAGGACTATGAGCGCCTGCTGGCCGAGCCGCTGGAATCCGCGCGCAAGCGCCTGAACATCACGCCGGCCACGCTCTACGACGCCATTCCGGTCGAGTTCCGTGACGCCGCCGTTCCGGCCCAGATGGCGGCCTGACCTTCCGATAGAAAACCCGTGCGCCCGACCGCATGCCGGGCGCGCCGGCGAGGGGCGGGGGAGCGTCGAGCCTCCTCCGCCCCGACCGCCCCGTGGGGCTTCAATCCTCGCGCTTGGCGCCGTCCAGCGTCCGCTCCGCCTTCGCGGTCTCGAGCTTCGTCTTCGCCTTCTCGGACTTGGTTCGTCCGAACGCCACCCGGTTCTCCGCGGCTTGCGCCTTGGACTGCGCCTTGGCGCGGTCCTTCCGCGCCCTGTTCAGGTTTACGATCGTCATGTTGTTGCTCGCCGTGACTCCGCCAACAAGCGGCTGAATCGCGCGGTCCGCAAGGTTTGAAACTTGGCCGCGGCCTTGCCCGTTTGCCCTTCAATCCAACGAAGGGAGACGAACATGATCAATGCGTCCCAAATCCGCGAACACATGGAAGTGGTGGGCTCTGACGGCGGCCATGTCGGCAAGGTCGACCATGTCCAGGATGGCGACATCGAACTCGCCAAGTTCGACATGGGCTCGGGATTCAAGCACCACCTGATCCCGCTCACCTGGGTCGAGCAGATCCAGGAAGACAAGGTGCGCCTCAATATGACCAAGGACGCCGCCAAAGCGGCCTGGCGCGAGAAGCACTAGCTCCGAACGAAAACGCCGCCGACCTGGAGGTCGGCGGCGTCGTCGCGTTTCAGAGCGTTTCGGCTTAGGCCGTGACGCGCTTGCGGCGCGTGTCGCGCAGGGTCGCGCCGACCAGGCCGAAGCCCGCGATCATCATCGCCCAGGTGGCCGGTTCCGGCACGCCCGCGGCGAAGCTGGCCAGTTCGTTCGTGTAGAGCTGTTGCGAGTGGACGGTGTCCGACAGGAAGCCGTTGACGATGGTCTTGCCGCCGTTGCCGACCACGATGGCCGCATCGCCGTTGCCGAAGGTCGCCGCGACCGTGCCGCCGGCAGAAGCGAGGCCCATCGCGAAGGTGCCCCAGCTGGTGTTGGTGACAGCCAGCGGGCTCACGATGCCCGAGCTGAACTGCGGACCCAGGGTGATCGACGTCTGGTTGTTGTTGCCGGTGTAGGTGGCTTGGCCGTTGAAGCCCGACGACCGGGTCCAGTCGTTGAAGATCACCTTGCCGCCGGACGCGATGAAAGCGTTCAGAGCGGTGAGGTCGCCGCTCGGGATGCCGTAGTTCTGGTTCGCGTAGACGACGACGTCATAGTCGGCGAGCGTGAAGCTCGAGAGGTCGCCGGAGGTGGAGGTGACGGTGAAGGCCGAAGCGGCGATAGCCGCGCCGAGATAGTCGGTTCCGCCGCCGGTGGCGCCCAGGTCCGTGCGGTAGAGCAGCGACGCTGCGTCGGCGGCTGAAGCCATGGCGATGGTCGCGGTGAGGGCCGCGCCGGCCAGCAGAAGCTTCTTCATATGGGATCCCCAGAACTGAATAGCGCCCGAAAAGGGCCACGCTGGAGGAGCTATGCCGCGTCGCCACCTCACGCAACGCCGTTCTGCCAGCAGGCGATATTTCACTATGTTTTCGCGACCTCAGCGAGATCGACCCGGCGAAGAGCAGCTAGGACGGGCAATTCAAGACCGTCGATGCGCGGTTCGCCGTCGCCGCGCCAGATCGCGCAGACCACCGCGATCGGAATCGCGCCTGCCTCGACAAGCAGGCGGTGCGCGTCGCGGACGGCGCCGCCCGTGGTGATGACATCTTCGATCATCGCCACCTTGCGACCGGCCACAGAGCCGCCCTCGACCGCCAGGCAAGTGCCGTAGTCCTTGGCCTGCTTGCGCACGAAGGCGGCCGCCTTGCCGCTCTGCAGCGACATGGCGGTGGCGATCGGGACCCCACCGAGTTCCAGGCCCGCCAGCACTTCGGCATCGTTAGGCGCGAGCGGCAGCATGGCCGCCGCGACCCGCGCGAGCAGGGTGGGGTCGGCCTCGAACCGGTACTTGTCGAAGTACTCGTCCGAGACCTGGCCCGACCGCAGCTTGAAAGTTCCCTTCAGCCGCGCCGCCCGGTCGATATCCGCTGCAAGCGCGGCTCTCGCGTCCACGCCTATTTCACCGCGCCGCAGAAGCGCTGGATGCGGCTGCAGGCGTCTTCCAGCACCGAGTTGGCCGTGGCGTAGCTGATGCGGAAGAACGGCGAGAGGCCGAAAGCCTCGCCGAACACCACCGCCACGCCCTCGGTCTCCAGGAGCTCGTTGGCGAAGTCCTGGTCGGAACCGATCACCCGGCCCGACGGCGCGGTCTTGCCGATCAGCCCCTCGCAGGACGGATAGACATAGAAGGCGCCTTCCGGCGTCGGGCACTTCAGCCCCTTGGCCTGGTTCAGCATCGACACGACCAGGTCGCGCCGCTCCTGGAACAGCTTGGCGTTCGGCTTGATGAAGTCCTGCGGCCCGTTCAGCGCCTCGACCGCCGCATATTGCGAGATCGAGCTCGGGTTCGAGGTCGACTGGCTCATCACCTTGGCCATCAGCTTGATCAGCGGCTCGGGACCCGCCGCGTACCCGATCCGCCAGCCGGTCATGGCGTAGGCCTTGGACACGCCGTTCATGGTCAGCGTCCGGTCGTAGAGGCCGGGCTCGACCTGGGCGATCGTCCAGAACGGCACGTCGTCGAACATCAGGTGCTCGTACATGTCGTCGGTGAGGATCCAGACCTGCGGATGGCGCATCAGCACCTCGGCCAGCGCCTTGAGCTCGTCCTTGGTATAGGCCGCGCCCGAGGGGTTGGACGGCGAGTTCAGGATGAGCCAGCGGGTCTTGGGCGAGATCGCCGCCTCGAGATCGGCCGCCTTCAGCTTGAAGCCGTTCTCCGCCGTGGTCGGCGCGAAGACCGGCTTGCCGCCGGCCAGCAGCACCATGTCCGGATAGCTCACCCAATAGGGCGTCGGCACCACGACCTCGTCGCCGGGGTTCAGGGTGGCCATCATGGCGTTGAAGATCACCGGCTTGCCGCCCGGCGAAACGTTCACCTGGCTGGGCTTGTAGGTCAGGCCGTTCTCGCGCGCGAACTTGGCGACGATGGCTTCCTTCAGCTCCGGAATGCCGTCGACGGTGGTGTATTTGGTCTTGCCGTCCCGAATGGCCTTGATCGCGGCCTCTTTGATATTGTCCGGCGTGTCGAAGTCGGGCTCGCCCGCGCCGAGGCTGATCACATTCTTGCCCTGGGCCTTGAGTTCGCGCGCCTTCTGGTCGGTCGCCATGGTGGCGGACGGCTTCACACGGGCAAGCGTAGAGGACTCAAGCGACATGACGGGCAAACTCCCGGCTCAGGTTGAAAGGAACGCGGCGGGGTTTAGCCGAAAGGGGGGCTGAGGCCTAGCCGCGAAGCGTCCAGCGAGACCATCCTTTTGGCGAGGCGACCCAATAGCCACAGGGCGCCGGCTTGACCCCCGGCGCCGAACGCGCGACCCCAGGCCATGCGTCGCCTCTGGGCCTTCATCACCAACATGGACCGCCAGGCGTGGCGGACCCTGGCCATCTCGTTCGTACTGTTTGGCGGGGTGGGGGTGGTGTTCCTGTTCGGGGCCCAGGTGCTCGGCTTCAATGGAGAGGCGACGGTCGAGCGCTGGATGGGGGCGGCGAGCGGACCGTGGGCGTTGCCGGTGGCGGTGCTGTCCTTCGCCCTGCTGGCCTTCATCGGCGTGCCGCAGTTCGTGCTGATCGCCGCGGCGGTGGTCGCCTTCGGCGCCTGGCGCGGCTTCGCCTACAGCTGGATCGGCACCCTGGTCTCCTCGATGGTCGGTTTCTACCTCGGTCGGTTCGCCGGGGCCCGGGCGCTGAAGACGCTGTCGGGCGAGAGTATGCAGCGGTTCATGGACCTGGTTGGGCGCAACGGTTTCCTGGCCAGCCTGATCGTGCGGCTGGTGCCGTCGGCCCCGTTCATCGTGGTCAACATGGCCGCGGGCGTGACGCCGATGAGGGCCTGGGACTTCGCGGCCGGCACGGCGATCGGCATCATCCCCAAGATCGCGCTGACCGCCTTCGCCGGCAGCTCGATCGTCCAGGCCATGAATGGAGGCGGGGTCAAACACATCGCCTGGCTGATGGGTATCGTCGCGGTCTGGATCGCGATCGGCTGGTATGCGAGGCGTTGGCTGAAGGCGCGCGAGGCGCAGGCGTCGCAAGGAGACTGACGTGCTGAAACTGTTCACCGGCCGCGGTACGATCGGCCTGGCCTGCGAAATCGTGCTGGAGGAGGCCGGCGCCGACTACGAGGTGGTCCGGCTGGACTTCGCCAAGGACGAACAGCGCCAGCCGGAATATCTGGCGATCAACCCGAAGTCGCGCGTGCCGGCGCTGGTCACCGACCGCGGCGTGATCACCGAGGCGCCCGCCATCGTCGCCTATGTCGCCGAGACCCATCCGGCCGCGAAGCTGGCGCCGTTCGGCGACGCCTTCGCGATGGCCGAGCTGCAGGCCTTCAACACCTACCTCTGTTCCTGGGTGCATCCGGCCGCCGCCCACCGGCACCGCGGCTATCGCTGGGCCGACGATCCGGCCGCCATCGCCGACATGCGCCGCAAGGCGCCGGAGGTGTTCGCCGAGGCCGCCGGGGTGATCGAGGCGGAGTATCTGAAGGGCCCCTGGGTGATGGGCGAGGCCTACACCACCGCCGACGCCTACCTCTATGTGGTGGCTAGCTGGCTGCCGCGCGACGGCGTCGAGATGGCGAGGTTCCCGAGGATTTCCGAGCACTTCGCCCGGGTCGGCGCGCGGTCGGCGGTCGGCAAGGTTCTTGCGCGCATCGCCTGATGAAACCGTATTCGGCGCAAGACTCTTGCGGCGCGGGCCCTGATTCTGTACGAAGGCCGCCATGCGCAACATGACGCACAGCCAGCTTCTTCTCTCGCTGGGGCTTAGCGGCCCCTGGGCGCCTTAGGAGGCTGCGCTTCTTCGCGGCCGGGCGTTCAGGGGATGAACCCGACCGCCCGAGACCAAAAAACTCCCCGCGAAGAGACACAGGACCATGAGCCAATCCGCCAACGATTCCGCCGCCGCACCCGCCGCCGGCCCTGAACCCGTACGCGATCCTAAGGATCGCGTGATCGTCTTCGACACCACCATGCGTGACGGCGAACAGTCGCCCGGCGCGTCGATGTCGCTCGAAGAGAAGCTGGAACTGGCGAAGATCCTGGAGG
>CAMFIW010000244.1 GCA_945952355.1 uncultured Phenylobacterium sp.
CGGTCGCGCGAGCTTGGGCTTGTCGGAGGCCATGTCCTCGACGGCCAGGACCAGTTGGCCCATGCGCTTGCCGGCGTCCGAGGCGTCCGGCCCCGCGGGCGCGAGGGACGCGGCCTTCGGGATGTCGCCCGCCAGCAGGGCCGCGGTGAAGGCTCGCTCGGAGATCAGGCCGTCGCCGTCCTCGCCGCCGATCCGCGCCTGCTCGAAATAGGTGGCCGCCTGGGCGCCGCGGCCGTCGTTCAGCGCCCCCTGCCCCGCCAGGAACAGACCGTAGGACGAGGCCGGCGCATCCTGGGCGGCAAGCGTCTTGGGTCCCAGCCCCGACGAGGCGCAGGCGCTGAGCAGGGCGGCCGAAGCCATCAGAACGGCGAGGCGGGATGCGGTCATGGCCCTGAATCTCATGCTTCCGGGCCATGTCGCAAGTGAGGCGGAACCTCACATGTTCGGATAGTTGGGCCCGTCCCCACCTTGAGGCGTCGTCCAGTTAATGTTTTGCGACGGGTCCTTGATGTCGCAAGTCTTGCAGTGGACGCAGTTCTGGAAGTTGATCTGGAACTTCGGGTTCTGGCCCTGCTCGTCATAGAGCACCTCGTAGACCCCCGCCGGACAGAACAGCCGCGCGGGCTCCCCATATTTCGGCAGGTTGACCGAGATCGGAACCGACGGGTCCTTGAGCTGCAGGTGCGCTGGCTGGTTCTCGTCGTGATTGGTCGACGACAGGAAAACCGACGACAGCTTGTCGAAGCTGAACACCCCGTCCGGCTTCGGATAGGAGATCGGCTTGTAGTCCTTGGCCAAGCCCGTCGACGCGGCGTCGGACTTGCCGTGTTTCAGCGTGCCCCAGGGCGACCAGCCGCCGAACCAGCTCGCCATGGTCGCATCGATCCCGCCGAGCACCAGGCCCGGAATGGTGCCGAACTTCGACCACAGCGGCTTGAAGTTGCGGACCGCGTGCAGCTCGTTGGCGATCGAGGAAGCGTTGTAGGCCGCCTCGTAGGACGAGAGCGCATCGCTGGCGCGGCCGTCCTGGATCGCGTCGAAGGCGGCGTCGGCGGCGAGGATGCCGCTCTTCACCGCATTGTGGCTGCCCTTGATCCGCGGGACGTTGACCATGCCCGCCGAGCAGCCCAGCAGCACGCCGCCCGGGAAATAGAGCTGCGGCAGCGACTGCTCGCCGCCTTCCGTGATCGCCCGCGCGCCATAGGCGATGCGCTTGCCGCCTTCCAGATAGGGCTTGATCGCCGGGTGGGTCTTGAAGCGCTGGAACTCGTCGAAGGGCGAGATCCAGGGGTTCTTGTAGTTCAGGTGCACCACGAAGCCGATGGCCACGTAGTTGTCCCCGAAATGATACATGAACGAGCCGCCGCCCGTTGTGTTGTCCAGCGGCCAGCCGAAGGTGTGCTGGGTCAGGCCAGGCTCGAAGGCCGCGTCCGGCACCTGCCAGAGTTCCTTGATGCCGATCCCGAACTTCTGCGGATCGCGGTTGTCGGTCAGGCCGTACTTCGCCTGCAACTGCTTGGCCAGCGAGCCTCGCACGCCTTCGCCGATGAAGGTGTACTTGGCATGGAGCTCGATGCCGGGCTGATAGTCGGGGCCGGGCTCGCCGTCCTTGCCGATGCCGAACACGCCGGCCACGACGCCCTTTACCGAGCCGTCTTCGTTGTAAACCAGCTCGGAGGCGGCCATGCCGGGATAGATCTCGACGCCCAGGCTCTCGGCGTGGGTCGCGAGCCAGCGGCAGACGTTGCCGAGGCTGGCGATGTAGTTGCCGTGGTTCAGCATCCACTTCGGGAATGGCAGGAAGCTGATGTCCAGGTCGCCGTGCGGGCCGAGCATCACGAACTTGTCGCGGGTCACCGCCGTCTCCAGCGGAACGCCCAGCTCCTTCCAGTTCGGCAGCAACTCGTTGATGCCGCTGGGATCGATCACCGCGCCCGACAGGATGTGCGCGCCGACTTCGGAGCCCTTTTCGAGCACGGCCACCGAGATTTCGGTCCCGGCCTTCTCGGCGAGCTGCTTCAGCCGGATCGCGGCCGACAGGCCGGACGGCCCGGCGCCGACGATGACGACGTCGTACTCCATCGCTTCGCGTTCGATGGCTTCGGCGCCTTCGCTCATTGCCCTGCTCCCGTCCCGCCTTGCGGCGTCTGGCGTTGATCCCCTGCGCGCCTTATCAATAGCTTGCACAAGGGCGGTCAAGGCCTAAGGCCACGCCGCCCCGTATTCGGAGCCCGCTTCCCCTCCTATGGACCCCGCCTTCGCCAGCGCCGAAAGCCTGCTCGCCTTCTGGGCTGACGCGGGCGTCGACGCCATGTTGCTGGACGAACCGTTCGACCGGATCGAGGCCGGCAAGATCGCCCCGCCCCGTCCGCCCGAGCGGAAGCCTGCGACACTTGCACCCGCCGCGCGGCAGGTCGCGAACGCCGGCCCCGACATGTCGTCGGCGATCCTTCAGGCCCAGGAGGCCGCCGCCGCGGCCCAGGATCTCGAACAGCTCAAAGCCGCCATCGAGGCGTTCGACGGCTGCCCGCTGAAGTTCGAGGGCGCCGCCCGCCAGTCGGTGTTCTATCGCGGAGCGGCCGACGCCCCTCTCGTGGTGGTCGGCGAAGGCCCAGGCCAGGAGGAGGATCTGCGCGGCGAGCCGTTCGTCGGCCGCGCCGGCCAGCTCCTCGACCGCATGCTCGCCGCCGCCGGCCTGACCGGCCGGACGTTCATCACCAATTCGGTGTTCTGGCGCCCGCCGGGCAACCGCAATCCGACCCCGGGCGAACAGGCCGTCTGCGCGCCCTTTCTGGAACGCGCCATCGAGCTGGTGAACCCGAAGATGCTGCTGCTGGTCGGGGGCCCCTCGGCCAAGTCCATGCTCAAGCGCGAGGAAGGCATCCTTTCCCTGCGCGGGCGCTGGTTCGAGTGGCGCTCGTCCGACAGCCGGATCGAGCTTCCAGCCATGCCGACCCTCCACCCCGCCTTCCTGTTGCGCCAGCCCGCCGCCAAGAAGAAGGCCTGGAGCGACCTGCTCACCCTGACCGAGCGCCTTGACCGGCCGACTCGGGGTTAGGTCGGGAAGAAGCCCTCCCATCTCCGCGATGCCGCAAACCGACAGTCATGGCCTCCCCCTCTCGACCGACTCCGCCAAGGCGGCGGAGCGCTTTCGCGAGGGCGTGATCCTGAACCTCTCCGCTTGGCCCGGCGCAAGCGAGGCGTTCGACGCGGCGCTCTCCGAGGATCCCGACTTCGCCCTCGCCCATGCGGCCCGGGCCCGTGTGCATCTGATGCGATCCGAGCAGGACGCCGCCCGAGACCGGATATCGGACGCCGAGCGCCTCGTCGCCCGCCGCGGCGACGAGCGGGAGCGGAGCCATGTCGACGTCCTATCCCTGGCCATGTCCGGACGTTCCGCCGAGGCCCTGTCGCGGGTCTATGATCACGTCGATCTCTGGCCGCGAGACGTCACCATACTGTCCCTGCCGCTGGGGGCCTTCGGCCTCCTCGCCTTCTCCGGCATGGCCGACCATGACCAGGCGCGTGTCGAGCTGTGCGAACGTCATGCCGGGAGCTATTCGGCCGACGACTGGTGGTTTCTCACCCATCGGGGCTGGTCCCTGGCCGAGAGCGGCGAGGTCTTGCGCGGCCGCGGCATGCTGGAGCGCGCCCTGGAAATCCGCCGGCGCAACGCCAACGGGGCGCACGCCCTGGCGCATGCCATGTTCGAGGGGGGATGCGGCGACGACGCGGATCGAATGCTCGCCGAATGGCTGCCGGACTACGATCGCAGCGGCGTGCTGCACGGCCATCTCGCCTGGCACGCCGCGCTCAATGCGCTCCAGCGCGGCGAGGTCGAGCGCGCCCTGGACATCTATGCCGAGAGCGTCAGGCCCTCGGTCTCGCAGGGCATGCCGATCAACATCGTGACGGATGGCGCCTCGCTGCTCTGGCGCATCGACGCCTATGGCCACGGCGCGCCCAAAGCGCTCTGGAGCGAGGTCGCCGCCTATGCCCGCCAGGCCTTCCCACGGCCGGGCCACGCCTTCGTCGACACCCACATGGCCCTGATCGAGGCCGCCGTCGGCGATGGCCCAGCGCTGGAGCGCAGAATCGCTGCCCTGGACGACATGGTCGCCGCCCACCGCCTGACCGCCGGCCCGGTGGCTCCGGCCATCGGCCGCGCGGCCCGGGCCTTCGCGCGGTCCGATCATGCGGAGTGCGTTCGGCTCCTTGAGCCCCTGACCGGCGAGATCGTGCGCATCGGCGGTAGCGGAGCCCAGCGCGAGCTCCTGCAAGACATGCTGCTCATCGCCCTCATGCGCAGCGGCGAGATCGGCAAGGCCAGGACGATCCTCGACCGACGGCTCCAGCGGCGCCCCACCCCGCGCGCGGCCGCATGGCGATCCGAACTCGCGGCCTGACCGCGCCCAGAGTGGCCCCTGGCGCGCGTCGATGACCGGTAAGGCCGGCCCGCATGACTCCGCACGCTTTCGAGGCGAATCAAATCTCTTTGACCGAATGCGGCGACAAACAGGGTTCCCTCGAAGGGACTCCCCTTCTAGACCTGCCCCCTCTTCGGTTTAGGGCCAGGCTTGCTGCGCGGGAGAGGCGCGCGGCCTGGAGTGGGGCATGCAGCACAGAAAGCGCCTGCATACGGCCTGTTTGGCTCTGATTTGTGCGGCCTTCGCGGGCCGCGCTTTGGCCGCCGGCCCTCAGGTGCTCTCGTCGGATGACGCCCAGCGCTACGCCGCGGCGTTCGAATCAGTGGACCGCGGCGACTACGTCGACGCCGCTCTTCAGTCCGCCGAGATCGCCGACCCGACTTTGAGCGGATACGTCACCTATCGACAGCTGATGCACCCGACGGCGCACAAGTCGAACTATGACGAGCTGTCCGGCTGGCTGTCGCGCTACGGCGACCTTCCGATGGCCGAGCAGATCTATTCCTTGGCTTCGAAGCGCAAGACCCCGGAAAGCCTGCCTGTGCAGACGCCGACCTTGGCCGGGGTCGACTGGGCCAAGACCGAGTTGGTGCCCGCGGGGACCGGTGGGCCGTTCGACCTCGACAACGCCCGCATCGCGCGCCTGGCCTTCTATACGGGCGACGCCCGCCGCGCCTTCCAGCTCGCCAAGGACACCGGCGACCGCTGGATCGCCGGCATGGCCGCCTATCGCCTGAAGAAGTTCACCGACGCGGAAGGCTGGCTCGCCACCCTGGCGGCCGATCCCGCCGAGGATATCTGGGTTCGCGCCGGCGCCGCCTACTGGGCCGCCCGCGCCGCGGAGGCCCAGGCCGGAGACCAGAGCTCCGACAAGGAAAAGGCCGCCGCCGGCCGGGCGGCTATCTATCTGCGCCAGGGCGCCGGCGCGCCCAAGACCTTTTAC
>CAMFIW010000245.1 GCA_945952355.1 uncultured Phenylobacterium sp.
CACCGGGTCCGCCACAGCCCGCCTGCCTTCCGAAGCCGCGGGCATCGCCCTGCAGAACTCGATCAACATCCCGCCGTCCCTGCGCAAGGCGCAGGGCTCCGAGGTCTCGATCTTCGTGGCCCAGGACCTCGACTTCAGCACGGTCTACGGGCTCGCCGCGCCATGACTGGGCAGGACCATGCGGTGCTCCATCACTACCTGGGGCCTCTGGTCGGCCCCCTGGCCGAGGAGGGGGTGACAGAGCTGGTAGTCAACCGACCCGGTGAGCTCGGCATTGAGACGGGGACCGGCTGGACCTGGCGGACCGCGCCGGAGTTGACCGAGGCCTGGTTGAATACATTGGGCCGTGCGGCGGCGGCCTACACCGCCCAGGATATCTCGGCGGAAACCCCGATCTGCTCGACGGTGCTACCCGATGGCGAACGCTGCCAGGTGGTCCTTCCCCCGGCGGCCGCCCATCCGTCGCTGACGATCCGCAAGCCCTCGGCCCGGGCCTTCGATCTGGACGCCTTCGCCGCCGCGGGCCTGTTCCGCGACACGGCGCGGGCCGGAACCGATCTCGAGGCGGAGGAACTGGAGCTTGAGCGCCTGCGCGACCTTGGCGACTGGCCCGCCTTCTTCCGGACCGCGGTGCGAAGCCGCAAGAACATCCTGGTCTCCGGCGCCACCGGCTCGGGCAAGACGACCTTCGCCAAGGCCCTGGTCCGTCTCATTCCTTCGGATGAGCGGTTGATCACTATCGAGGACACCCGCGAGCTGGTCGTGCCCCATCGAAACGCGGTGCACTTGCTGCACGCCAAGGACGGCCAGGGCCTGGCCCAGGTCGGGCCTCGGCAGCTGCTGGAAAGCGCCCTGCGCATGCGTCCTGACCGGATCCTTCTGCAGGAGCTTCGGGACGGCTCGGCCTTCTACTATCTGCGCAACGTCAACACCGGCCACCCTGGGTCGATCACTACCCTGCACGCCGATAGCGCCGCCCTGGCCTTCGACCAGCTGACCCTGCTGGTGAAGGAGTCGGAAAGCGGCCGCGACCTGGCCCGGGAGGACATCCGCGCCCTCCTCCATCGCTTGGTGGACGTCGTGGTCCAGATGAAACGCGAGAACGGCCGCTTTCAGGTGAGCGAGGTCTGGTATGAGCCGGTTCGCAAGCGCGCCCTGGCCGCTTAAGGCCACCTATGTCCTGGGCCTAGCGGGCGCAGCGGCGACCCTGGCTCTGTCGACGGCGAGCCTGATCGCGCTCGCCGGACTCAAGCAGCTATCGGCGCATCTGGAGCCCGGCCAGGTCTTGGCTTGGTTCTGGTACTTCCGAGCCGATCCCGAGGTGCGCCGATGGTTGGCGATCGGCCTCCTCTCCGCCCACGGCTTGCTCCTGGTGGTCGCGGTCGCGGTCGCGCGTGGCCTGAAGCCTCCCCTGCACGGCGCCGCGCGTTGGGCGACCGAGGGCGAGATCATCCGCGCCGGCCTCCGGGCCCGCAACGGGATCCTTCTCGGTCGGGCAGGCGGCCGTTTCCTGGCGTTCGGCGGGTCGGAGCACGTCATGCTCCATGCGCCCACCCGCAGCGGCAAGGGCGTGGGCGTCGTCATCCCCAACCTGCTGAACTGGCCGGACTCTGTCGTAGTGCTCGACATCAAGCGCGAGAACTGGACGGCCACGGCCGGCTTTCGGGCAGCTCACGGCCAGACGGTCCTTTTGTTCGATCCCCTCGATCCCGAAGGCCGGTCGGCGCGGTTCAACCCGCTCGGCCACATCGATCGCAGCAGTCCTTCCGAGGTGCTGGATGAGCTGCAGAAACTGGCCGTGATGCTCTTTCCCGCGCCGCCCAACGGCGACCCCTTCTGGGCGGAGGCCGCCCGAACCGGCCTGATCGGGGTCGGCGCCTATGTCGCCGAGACGCCAGACCTCGTCTTCAGCCTGGGCGCCATCTACCGCGAGCTCACCGCAGGCGACGGCCGGACCCGCTGGCCTGCGCTCATCGCCGCGAGAGCCGCCTCAGGAAGCGCTCTGTCGTCGGGCTGTGTCAGCGCGCTCACCGACTTCGCCTCGGCATCGGGGACCACCTTCGCCGCCACCCGCCAGACGATCGCTGCGCGCATGAACATGTGGCTGAACCAAAGGGTCTGCGCTGCCACGGATGACAGCGACTTCGACCTGCGCGACCTACGCTCAAAACGGATTTCGCTCTATCTCGCGACCTCGCCCGACAACCTTCCGCGGGTCGCGCCGCTCTACAACTTGCTCTTCCAGCAACTGGTGGATCTCAACACCCGCGAATTGCCCGCCGGCGACCAACACCCAATCCAGGTCCTGCTGATCCTCGACGAGTTCGCGAGGCTCGGCCACGCCAGCGTCCTGGCCCACGCCTTCTCCTACGTCGCTGGCTACGGTCTACGCCTCCTGCCCGTCCTGCAGAGCCCCGCCCAACTTCGCGCCGAATATGGGCCGGACCTGGCCGAGGAAATCCTCGCCAACTGCGGCGTCGAGATCGCGTTCGCGCCCAAGGAGCTGAAGGTCGCCCAAGACCTGTCTGAGCGCCTGGGCTTCTGGACCTATCTCACACGCACCAACAGCCGCCCCACCCTATTCTCCAGCGGACGCCGCAGCCTGTCGGAGTCCGACCACCGGCGCGCGCTGATGCTCCCGCAGGAGCTCCTGCAGATGCCGTCCGAGTATATGATCGTCCTGCGCGCCGGCCTGCCGCCCGTTCGCGGCCGAAAAATCGTCTATTGGCGGGAGAGGATCTTCAGTGCGCGTCTTCGGGCCCCACCGACCGTCGCGCCGTTCGGCGTGGGCCAGCCGATTTCGCTGCCCGCGCCGCCGCATACGGGCGGCCCGGCGACCTTCCCCATGGACCCCGACGTGCTGCGCCTGGTCGAGGACGACTTCGACGACCAGCCACCGGCTGACGCCACCGAGCCGGAGATCGAGGCCTGGGTGAACCGCTACATCGACGCCGCTGTCCGCCTGGCCGATCAGGAGATCGAACATGCCCAATGACCCCGATGGTGGCCTTGTTCGGCCGAGTGGCCAGGTGTCGTCGACAGCCAAGGGTGATGCGCCGGAAGCCGTGCGCCGCCGCTACCTCACCGACGAGCGCGGCGGGCCTGGTCTGGGATTCTATGTCGACGCCCGCATCGCCACGCCCGCCTTCAGAGACGAAGGGCGTCGCCTGGTCTCGGGACGTACCGACCCCAACGCCCTTCGGGACATGGCCGCGATCGCCAAGCACCGTGGCTGGTCTTCCGTCGTGGTCGAGGGCCGGGAGGAGTTTCGCCGTGAGGCTTGGCGTGCGGCGCGGCTGGCAGGCCTCGAAGTCCGCGGATATCGGCCGACCCCCCGGGAGATCCAGGAGGTCGAGCGACGCGAGCAGGCACGCACCCGCGGCAGTGATCCGGAAGCGACACGCGGCCCGATCACTGATCCGGCGGCCAAGGCGCGGCTCCGCGTGGTGGAAGCCGTGGTCCGCGACCGTGTCACGGCGCCGGCTGCGCGGGAGCGCATCCTGGCCCAGGCGCGGGAACGGATCGCTACATGGCTCGAGCGCGGCGCGCGCTTCGATCCTCCTCGCGAACCGCGCACGGTGGTTGAGCCGACACGCCGCGATCGGACACGGGGTCGGTAGGCGGGGCGTCAGGGCTTTGCGGTCAGGTTCGACTAAGGCGCCGGAGCTGAAGGTCAGCGAGCAGCGCCGGCCGCGCCGCGCTCTCGCCGTCGAAGATCACCCAGGCCTGGTCGGGCGCAGGCCCCACCTTCAAAACCAGCTGTCCAAGGCGTCCCGCGATCTCGACAGTGACAGCCAGGCTCCGCCGAGGCGGGAGATCGCCGCTTGTTGGCGGAGGCGGGCGCGCAACGTCGCGTTCCTCCCTTGCCAGGTCTCGGGCGGCCGCCTGGGTGATGGTGTCCGGATCGCGTTCCGACAGCCAGGCCTCCACATCGGCGGGGGCCGCCTTCCAAGCCAGAGCAAGCTCATAGAGGGTACGAACACCAAGTCGTCCACCGAGGCGCGCCAGGGGCTCTGGCAGGTCGTGCAGCGCGCTCAGCATGGCGATCTGGTCCTTGCCCCGGCCCAGCCGGCGAGAGATCTCCGCCTGGGTTAGGCCGGCCTCAAGAAGGCGGACCACAGTGCTGGCCATCTGGGCGGTGGTCAGCGGCGTCCGCTGGTCGTTTTCCACCACCTGCTCGACCAGGCGATCCACGGGATCCTCTGAACCCCCGCGGACGATCGCGGGAATGCTCGAACGACCGGCTTCGCGCGCCGCCCGCAACCGCCGGGCCCCGAACCGGAGGCGATACCGACCGTGCTGATCCGCCGGTGTCACCGTCACGGGCTGGAGCACGCCGCGCTCGCGAATGGTCTGGGCCAACCCCTCCAGCTCTGCGGAGTCGAAGTCGTCTCGCGGATTTCCCGCATCTTCGTCGATCAGGTCGACGGGAAGCTCCGCCAGCACATCTCCGGGGCCGCCGAGCACGCGCGAGAGATCGTCGAACGCGGACAGAAACTCGCTCATGCCGGAATTCCGTCCAGACGCGCCTTGATGGTCGCGAGCACCTTCCGGATCTCTCGACCGGCGTCCTGGGCCGCGGTCTTGCGGATGGTCCAGACGGGCGCCTTCAGGTCGAGCGCTTCGGCATAGCCCTGGCGCTGGGTGAGCACGCCGAACTCGGGGAACATGACGCGCGAGCCCTCCGCCCGCAGCAGATCCGCCAGGCTCTGTCGCTGGCGAGGCGACTGGCTTTGAAACCGGGAAGGCAGGAGCCCAAGGAAGTCGATCGGCCGTCCCTGGCGAGCTTGGCGTTCGACGGCGGCTTTCTGCGCCAACAACTGGCGCACGCCCTGCAGGGCATAGGTCTCAAGGTCGATCGGGGCGAGAAGGCACGAGGCGACCATCAGGGCGGCGTAGTTGCGCCCGCCCCAGGTCGGCGGCGTGTCGAGCACGGCATAGTCGAAGTGCGGGGCGAGGCCCGCCATGGCGCCGCGAAATTCCAGCACCGCCTCCTGCAGCCGAAAGTCGACAGCGTCGAGGCCGCGATCCCCGGCCAGCAGGTGGACTCCTGGCGCGTTGGGTGGACAGATCGCCGGCCCGAAGAACAGCTGACGCGCGTCTCCGAACTGGCCAGCGGCCAGGGTGAAGGAGGCATTGCCCTGCGGATCGAGATCGACGCAGAGCACTCGCGCGCCATTCTCCGCCAAATACCAGGCGACATGGACAGCGAGCATGGTCTTCCCCACGCCGCCCTTCTGGTTGTTGATCGCCAGGACCTTCATCTGCGCCGGCGCCTCGTGATCGACCGCACGTCCAGCGGACGGACACGGCATATCGCCGATCTCGGGGCCCTTCGACCCGCAAGCCTACGGGTTGGCGACGATCC
>CAMFIW010000246.1 GCA_945952355.1 uncultured Phenylobacterium sp.
GAGATCATGCCTAGTCTCGTGGGCTCGGAGATGTGTATAAGAGACAGCCGCATAGGCGCCGGTGGGCAGGCCGTGGCGGTCGCAGAAGCCCTTGGTGAAGGCCTTGGAGCTTTCGAGCTGGCCGGCGAAGGCGGTCGGCCCGAAGCACGGGATGCCGGCTTCGGCCAGGGCGTCCGCGAGGCCCGCCTCCACGCTCGTCTCAGGGCCGATGACGACCAGACCCGCGCGGATCTCCTCCGCCAGGGCCACCAGGGCGGGCACATCGGTCGCCTTGACCGCCCTGAGCTCGCCCTGGGCGGCCATGCCCGGATTGCCCGGCGCGATCACGAGGCGGGTGAGCAGCGGCGAGGCGGCGATCTTCCAGGCGAGCGCGTGTTCGCGACCGCCCGAACCGACGAGCAGGATGTTCATGCGCCGGGCTTTCGCTCGCTGGGCTCAGCGGGTCAAGTCAGGCCTGGGCCGACGGGTGCATCCAGCGCTGGACGGCGCGATAGGCGCGTTCCGACGGACTGGCCTCGGGGTGGCTCGGTGGGGCCGTGATCTCCAGCACCACGCCGTCCGGATCGTGGAAATAGATCGACTGCTGAGCGCCGTGATCCTCTTCCCAGTAGCGCACCTCGGCGGCCCGCAGCTTGCGTCGCCAGTTGGCCAGGTCCGACACCGCCTCGGTGGCCATGGCGTAGTGGCGCACGTCGCTCGGCAGGTTGCGGTAGCTGGGCTGGGGCGCCTCCTTCAGTTCCACCAGCACGATCTCTCCGCCCCCAGGCAGGGCGAAGATCATCATCAGCCAGGGATAGTCGCCCCAGTCGTCGCCCTCGTGCGCCTCGACGAGGGGAAGCTCCAGAATGTCGCGATAGAAAGCGAGAGACTTGCCCGCGTCGCGGACGGGAAACACCACGTGGTCCAGCTTAAGCATCCGGCCCTCCCTGTGGGATCGGCCGGAGCCTAGCACCGCTCGGTGATTCAGTCCCGCGCGTCGAGATCCAGCGAATAGCCGGCCGAGCGGACGGTGCGGATCGGATCGGTCTCGGTGTCGTCGCGGTTCAGCGCCTTGCGCAGGCGGCCGATGTGCACGTCGACGGTGCGGGCCTCGACATAGACGTCGGAGCCCCAGACCGCGTCGAGCAGCTGCTCGCGCGAGAACACCCGGCCGGGGTGCTGCATGAGGTAGTCCAGCAGCCGGAATTCGGTCGGGCCGAGATGGATTTCCTTGCCCGAACGCTTCACCCGGTGGGCGACGCGATCGATGACCAGGTCGCCGCAGCGGACGCGGTCTTCGGCGAGGCCCGGGCGCAGGCGGCGCAGCACGGCGCGGATGCGGGCGGACAGCTCGCTCATGGCGAAGGGCTTGACCACATAGTCGTCGGCGCCGGTGTCGAGGCCACGGATCCGGTCGCTCTCCTCGCCGCGGGCGGTGAGCATGATGATCGGCACGTTGCGGCTCTCGGAGCGCTGGCGCAGGCGGCGGCAGACCTCGATCCCGGAGACCTTGGGCAGCATCCAGTCGAGGATCACGAGATCGGGAAGCTTTTCCGACACCAGGGTCAGGGCTTCCTCGCCGTCGGCGGCGACGACGACTTCGTAGCCCTCCTTCTCGAGATTGTACTGCAGGAGGGTCGAGAGCGCGTCTTCGTCCTCGACGACCAGGATATGCGGGATCACGTGGGTCTACCCTTGGGTCAGGTTTTCAGTGCGTCGGTCTTCGGACGCATGTTGGTGGCCAGCTCCTCGCCGGTGATCTCGTAGTGGATGATCTCGGCGATGTTGGTGGCGTGGTCGCCGATCCGTTCGAGGTTCTTGGCCACGAACAGCAAGTGCGCGCAGGAGGTGATCATGCGCGGATCGGCCATCATGTAGGTGAGCAACTCGCGGAACAGGCTGTTGTAATGCTCGTCGACCTCGTCATCGCGGGTCCAGACGAGGGTGGCGCGCTCCACGTCGCCGGCGGTGTAGGCGTCGAGCACGTCCTTCAGCCGGCCTTGGACCAGTCGGCCCATGCGCTCGATCGAGCGGGTGAGCGGGGCGATCGGCTCGGCTTCGCTGAGCACCAGGGTGCGCTTGGCGATGTTCTTGGCGAGGTCGCCGCAGCGTTCCAGGTTCGAGGCGATCTTCATCGCCGCCACCGTCTTGCGCAGGTCGTTGGCCATGGGCTGGCGCAGGGCGATCAGGCGGATCGCCTTGCGTTCGATCTCGGCCTCCAGGACGTCGAGTTTCTCGTCCCGGGCCACGACCTGTTCGGCAAGACCGCTGTCGCGCTTGAGCACGGCGTCCAGACCGTCGGCGACCTGCGCCTCGGTCAGCCCGCCCATGCGGGCGGTTTCGGCCGTCAGGCCGTTCAGCTCGCCCTCGAAGGATTTGACGATGTGCTCGTTCATTTCGTGCGTCCTCGGCCACGGCGGCCGGCTTCGGGTTTCCGGAGGAAAGATGGTGGACGCCGATCATCCCGCCGGTCGGTCGGACCGCCAAGGCCGGAAGCATGTTCCGACCCGCAATCCCGAACCACCGGACCTGCGAATCACGGGCGCCGCCCAACTGCCGGTTCCTTGGCGTGCGGGAACCTGCATGGGGATCGCAATCGCTGTACGACAGTTCTAAGACGCTTTTGTAACAGCGCTAACGGTCGGCTTTGCGGCCGGGGACACTGAGGCCGATTGCGGGAAATAGGCGCTGAAGGTCGCCCCCTCGCCTTCCACGCTTTCCACCGCCAGGCCGCCGCGGTGGCGGTTGACGATATGCTTGACGATGGCGAGCCCTAGGCCTGTCCCAGGCCGGTCGCCACTCTTCTGGCCCTCGACGCGGTAGAAGCGCTCGGTGAGCCGCGGCAGGTGCTCGCGCGCCAGACCGAGTCCGGAATCGGCTACTCGGACCACGACGAAGGTGTCGGGCCCGTGGTCGGGCGTCAGCAGGGAAAGGCGCGCCGAACCCGCTGAGAGCGCCGCCGTCGCTCCTTCGGCGGACTGGCCCGTCTCCAGCGAGATGCGGATGTCGCCGCCTCTGGGCGAGTATTTGAGCCCATTGTCCACGAGGTTCTGGATCACCTGGACGATCTGATCCCGATCGCCCGGTCCGATAGCCAAGCCCGGGGCTGGCAGGTCGACGTCCAGCCGCACGCCTTTCTCGCGCGCAAGCGGCGCGAGTGAGTCGGCCACGTCCATGATCGCCAGTCCGAAGTCGACCTCGCCCTCCGGCGCGATATGCTCGTTGAGCTCGATGCGGCTGAGCGACAGGAGGTCGTCGATTAGGCGGCTCATCCGCTCGGCCTGGGCCTGCATGATGGCGAGAAACTTGTCGCGCGCCGCCTCGTCCGTGCGCGCGTGGCCGCGCAAGGTCTCGATGAAGCCGGACAGGGAGGCGAGCGGCGTGCGCAGCTCGTGGCTGGCGTTGGCCAGGAAATCGGCGCGGGTCCGTTCGGCGCGGCGCGCGTCGGTCTCGTCGCGCAGCACCAGCAGGGCGAGCCGCGCCCCGTCCGCCGAGGCCCCGAGCGGCAGGGCGAGGGCCTTCAAGACCCGCTCCTGAGCGCCCCCGACCTCGTAGAGCGCCTCGGCCGGCAGGGCGCCGAACAGGGCCTCGTCGACCGCCTCCAGAACCTCGGGATCTCGGATCGCGGTCACCAGCAGCCCGACCTCCGCCTGGATACGCAGCAATTCCCGCGCGGCGGGGTTGGCGAGGATGAAGCGGCGTCCCGTGAGGTCGTCCGGCTCGTTGGCGGCGATCACCAGCAAGGGATCGGGCAAGGCTTCGATGAGGCTGACATAGGGCGGCGCCTGTTCGTGGCCGGCGCGGGCCGGCGCGGCTTCGCTGGCCCCGTCGCCCTCCGCCCGACGCGCGCGCCACCACCCGATCCCGGCGGCGCCTGCGAAGACGACGACGACGGCCGCGAACGCCGCCCCCGCGTCGAGCCGGCCCAGGGCGCTCAATCCGGCGATGACGGCCGCCGCCACGCCCGCCACGGCCAAGGCTGCGACGATTGGACTCTCCGGGTCACGCGCCGACGGCAACACAATTCTCCAGTCCAGAGCCTATGAACAAGCCCGACGGTTATGACAGTCGCATGACGCCGACCCAACCGTTTCGGCCGAACGCCGATTTCTGTTTGGCTTTGAGGTTTTCTGGAAACGCCCCAAGCCAATCTCGATTTTGCCGATAGGTATTATCGGCTCAGTTCCCAACCGAGTTTTGACGAACTCCAACAGACGAGGGGCGAGAGCCACATGGCTTGGAAATCCACACTACTTTCGACGGCGGCCGTGGTCGCTCTGGCCGTTCCGGGCGCCGCCTCGGCGCGCGACAACTCCGCGGCGCGGGTGAAGGCGCTCGAGGCCGAGGTCGCCGACCTGAAGGCCGTGGTGGCCGAACTGAAGGCCGCGCACGACGCCGAGCACAATGCTCCGCCGCCTGTGGCCGCCCCCAATCCGCAACAGGCCGAGGAGATTGAAACCCTCCGCGCCCAGGTCGCCGACCTGAAGGCCTCGACCGCGGCCAACCTGGGCGCCCTGCGTACGGACGCGCTCTCGACCACCGCCTCGATCGCCGGCGGCAAGCCGACCATCGCCACCGCCGACGGCCGCTTCTCCGCCACTCTCCATGGCGTGATGCAGCTCGACACAGCCAAGTATCTTCAGAAAGACCATCTGCCGACGCAGGTGACCGCTCGCGACCTCTCCGGCGGCGCCAACTTCCGCCGAGCCCGCATCGGCGTGGACGGCAAGGTGTTCGGCGACTTCGACTACAACATTCTCTTCGACTTCGGAGGCAGCGGCGCCGAGGACGCCGGCCGCGTGCAGGAAATGTGGGTCCAGTACTCCGGACTAAAGCCGTTCCGGTTCCGCATCGGCTCATTCGCCCCGCCGCTCGGTCTCGAAGACGCAGCCTCGACCAACGGGGCGCTGTTCCCCGAACGTCCTGCCGTGGCCGACGTGGCCCGTGGCCTCGCCGGCGGCGACACCCGCATCGGCGGCGGCGTGATCGGCAATGGCGACCATTGGTTCGTCTCCGCTGTCTGGACCGGACCTCTGGTGCAAAGCCTCAATTCGGCGGCGACCTCGTTCAACCCGCCGATCTTCGACGAACAGCAAGGCTATGCGCTGCGGATCGCCGGCACGCCCTTCTACGGCGTCGACTGGCTGGTCCATGTGGGTGCGAACGCCAGCGTGGTCACCCAGCCCACGGATCTCGGCACGTCGGCGGCCGTGCGCTACGCTGTCCAGTTGCGCGAGCGTCCGGAATTGCGGGTGGACGGCACCCGCCTGGTCGACACCGGCCAGATCGACGCCCGCGGCGCCCAGGCGCTCGGTTTGGAACTCGCCGCCCAGAAGCAGAACCTGACCGTGCAGGGCGAGTATTTCGACATC
>CAMFIW010000247.1 GCA_945952355.1 uncultured Phenylobacterium sp.
GGCGTTGGAGCCGGCGTGAGCAAGGGGCCGGAATTCATCCCGCTGTCCGACGCGGCCTCCCGCGCGGTGGCCGGCGCCGCCAGCCGTCATGCCGCCCTGATCGAGGACGCCCTCGACGTGCTGGTCGAGACCCCCGGTGGGGGCGTGTCATTGAAGGGCGACGCCAAGGCGCGCAACGCCGCCAAGCGCGTGGTCGAAGCCCTCGCCGCCCGCGCCGACGAGGGGCTGGAAGTGACCGAGGCCGACGTCCGCGTCGCCATCGGCCAGGCCCGCGTGGGCCACGGCGGCGCGCCCGGCGGCCTGCCGTCCGGCCGTCGCGGCCAGGTGGCTCCAAAGACCGCCACCCAGGCGCGCTATCTGGACGATCTCGCCAAATGCGAGCTGGTCTTCGGCCTGGGCCCGGCGGGCACCGGCAAGACCTTCCTCGCCGTGGCGCACGGGGCGGGCCTCCTGCTTCGCGGCGAGGTCGATCGGCTGATCGTCTCGCGTCCGGCCGTCGAGGCCGGCGAGCGGCTCGGATTCCTGCCCGGCGACCTGTCCGAGAAGGTCGATCCCTACATGGCCCCGGTCTGGGAGGCCCTGACCGACATCCTGGGCGCCGACCAATTCCGCCGCCGGCGCGAGAAGGGCGAGATCGAGCTCGCCCCCATCGCCTTCATGCGCGGCCGCACGCTCAGCCACGCCTATGTCATCGTCGACGAGGCGCAGAACTGTTCGCGGCTGCAGATGAAGATGGTGCTCACCCGGATCGGCGAGGGCGCCCGCATGGTGGTGACCGGCGACCCCAGCCAGGTCGACCTGCCGCGGCCCGAGGATTCCGGCCTCGCCCATGCCGTGGGCCTTCTGGACGGGGTCAAGGGCGTGGCGGTCAGCCGCTTCTCAGCCGAGGATGTGGTGCGCCATCCGCTGGTCGAGCGTATCGTGCGCGCCTACGAGGCCGACAGCGCCAAGCGCGGACGACCGGGTTGAACGAGATCGACATCGAGGTCGAGGACGAGAGCTGGACCGGCGCCCTGCCGCAGGCCGAGACCCTGGCGCGCGCCGCCGCCCAAGCGGCCCTCGACCGGGTGGAGTTCGAAGGCGGGATCGCCCTTTTGCTCACCGACGACGGGGCGGTGCGCGACCTGAACGCCCGCTTCCGGTCGCAGGACAAGCCGACCAACGTGCTGTCCTTCCCCTCGCGGTTGAACCCCGAAACCCACCTGGGCGACGTGGCGCTCGCCTTCGGCGTCTGCGTGCGCGAAGCGGAGGCGCAGGGCAAGCCATTGGGGCATCATCTGCAACACCTCGTGGCGCATGGGGTCCTGCATCTTGTAGGCTACGACCACGAGACCGACGCCGAGGCCGCCGAGATGGAAGGTCTGGAGCGGGAGGTGCTGGCCGAGCTTGGGGTCCCCGACCCCTATGCGGCCGAACGGGGAGACGATGGCGAACAGCGATGAGCCGGGCCCGGCGCGGCCGCGGAAGGGACTGAGGGCGATGCTGCGCCGCTGGCTGGGTGACGCCGAACCTTCGCCCCAGACGGCCGCGGAGGCTCTCGCGGAGTCCATCGGTGGGCGGCTGGTGGACCAGGCCCAGGCCTTCCAGACCCTGCGTGTCGAGGACGTGATGATCCCGCGCGCCGACATCGTCGCGGTGGAGCTGTCCTGTTCCTTCTCGGGCCTGGTCGAACGGTTCATCGATGCCGAGCATTCGCGCATGCCGATCTACCGCGATACGCTCGACGACCCGGTGGGCGTCGTCCACGTCAAGGATGTGTTCAAGCTCATGGCCGGTCCCGACAAGGGCAGGGCCAGGAAGCCCGGTCCCGGCGACCTGATCCTCCAGAAGCTGCGCCGGGACGCCCTCTATGTTCCGGCGTCCATGCGCGCTGCCGATCTGCTGCTGCGGATGCAGACCTCGCGCACCCACATGGCCCTGGTGATCGACGAGTTCGGCGGCACGGATGGCCTGGTCACTCTGGAAGACCTGGTCGAGGCCGTGGTCGGCGAGATCGACGACGAGCATGACGAGGCCCAGGCCGCGGGCGTCGTCGCCCGTCCGGGCGGCGTTTTCGAGGCCGTGGCCCGCGCGCCGCTGGAGGAGCTGGAGACCGCGGTCGGCCGCGATCTCGCTCCACCCGACCTCGACGAGGAGATCGACACGGTCGGCGGCCTCGTCACCGCGCTTGCTGGCCGAGTGCCGCAGCGGGGGGAGGTGATCCCGCACCCGGACGGTTTCGAGCTCCAGGTGCTGGACGCCGATCCTCGCCGCGTCAAGCGCGTGCGCCTGAAGCCCGCACCAGCGCCGCCCGCGCCCGATCCCATCGTCTGACGTGAACACCTGGCTCGCCCGCCTCCTGGCGCTGGCCGGCGGCCTCGCCGCCGCGCTCGCCTTTCCGCCGTTCGGCGTCCTGCCGGGTCTCCTGGGCTATGCTCTGCTGCTGCGCCTGGTCGACACGAATGGGCCGCGGCCGCGGCGATCGGCCTTCTTCCGGGGCTGGCTGGCCGGGGTCGGCTATTTCGGCCTGGGCGTCGGGTGGATCACCGAGCCCTTCATGGTGGACGCGGCCGAGCAGGGCTGGATGGCGCCCTTCGCCCTGCTGCTGATGGCCGGCGGCCTGGCCCTGTTCTGGGGCTTCGCGGCCCTGGTCTTCCGCATCGTTCGCGCGCCCGGCTGGACCCGCCTGCTGGCCTTCGCCGCGTCGCTCTCGGCCTTCGAGTGGCTGCGCGGCCACGTCTTCACCGGCTTCCCGTGGAACCTGCCCGGCGAGACCTGGGCGGCCGGTTCGGCGCCCTCGCAGGCGGCGTCGCTGATCGGCGCCTACGGCCTGACCTATGTGACCGTCTTCCTCGCCGCCGCGCCGGCCCTGCTGCTCGACCCGGTCTCCCGCCGCGCCCGCGCCGCCGTCGCCGGCCTGGCGCTCGCCGCGCTCGCCGGCCTCTACGGCTTCGGGAGCTGGCGTCTGGCCCATGCCGTCCAGCCGTCGGCGACCGCGCCGCTCGTCCGCATCGTCCAGGCCAATATCGACCAGAAGGACAAGTGGAAGCCGGAGAACCTGCCCCAGGTCTTCGCCACCTATCGCCGGCTGACCGCCGCGCCCGCGGCCGCGACGCCCGATGTCGTGGTCTGGCCGGAAGGCGCCCTGCCGGCGGTGATCGACGACCTGCTCTATCCGGGAAGTCCCTATCTGGACGGCCTGGTCGCCAGCCTCAGGCCCGGCCAGACCCTGATGATGGGAGCCAACCGCGCCGGCCTCGGGCCGAACGGCAAGATCGCCTACTACAACAGCCTGATCGCCTTCCGGCGCGAGCCGGGCCCTGGCGGCCTGCGGGTCACCGGCATCTATGACAAGCATCGCCTGGTGCCGTTCGGTGAGTTCCTGCCGGCCGGCGAGTTCGCCACCCGCTGGGGGATCCGCAGCCTGGTGCACATGCCGGACGACTTCACCCCCGGGCCCGAGCCGCTGCCGCTCCGGCCCTTGGGCCTGCCACCGGTCCAGCCGCTGATCTGCTACGAGGCCCTGTTCCCGCGGGTCGCCGACGGGGCCGCCGCCCGCGCCGGCGAGCGCGCCGCCTGGCTGCTCAACGTCTCCAACGACGCCTGGTTCGGCCAGACCAGCGGCCCATGGCAGCACCTGAACATCGCCGGCTACCGCGCCATCGAGGCCGGCCTGCCCCTGGTGCGCGCCACGCCCACGGGCGTCAGCGTCGTACTCGACGCCTATGGCCGCGCCGTCGACGGCAAAAGGCTCAAACTGGGTCAGGAGGGTGTGATCGACGCCCGCTTGCCCCCCGCCTTGCCATCGACAACCTATTCGAAGCGGGGTGAAATATTCTTGGCTGCCGCCCTGCTCGTCTCGCTCGTCCTGGCCGCCGCTCGACACAGGCTGACAACGCGTCCCCCATACCAGGGATAGGAACATGTCCAAGGACCCCGAAGCGGACCGCGCGCCCAACCCGATCGATCTTCACGTCGGGCTTCGCATCCGTCTGCGCCGGCGCGAGCTCGGGGTCAGCCAGGAGAAGCTGGCCGACTCCATCGGGCTCACCTTCCAGCAGGTCCAGAAGTACGAGCGCGCCGCCAACCGCGTATCGGCCTCCAAGCTGTGGGAGATGGCCCGCGCCCTGAAGACCTCCATCGCCTATTTCTTCGAGGGCCTGGGCGATCCCGGCCGCAACGATCCCGAGCCCGAGGGCCCGCCGCCCGGCCATGCCTTCCTGCTCACGCCCGAGGGCCTGGAACTCGCCGCCGCATTTCCGCGCATCAAGAAGGCCCGCGTCCGCCGCCGCATTCTCGACCTCGTCCGCGCAATGGTCGACGAGGAGGAGCAGGAGGCCGCCGAGGGGACCAAAGACGCCTGACCGGGCCTCCGTGGCTTGCGGGACATAAAGATTCCTTTATAGGTTCCCGCCTGCTATCGACCCGGCGCGCGCCGACGCGCGCGGTCATGCCTCTTCCGGAGCCATCCCTTGAGCCGTTCCAGCTACATCTTCACCAGCGAAAGCGTGTCCGAAGGCCATCCCGACAAGGTCGCCGACCGGATCTCCGACACCGTCGTCGACGCGTTCCTCTCGGTCGAGCCCGAGGCCCGCGTGGCCTGCGAGACCCTGGTGACCACCAACCGCATCGTGCTGGCGGGCGAAGTGCGGGCGGCCAAGCCGGGCGCCTCGAAGGATGAGAACAAGAAGCTCACCAAGGAGATCCTCGGCGCCCTGGAGCCCAAGGTCCGCGCCGCCATCAAGGACATCGGCTACGAGCAGAAGGGCTTCCACTGGCAGAAGGCGAAATATGCCTGCCACCTGCACGCCCAATCCGCCCACATCGCCCAGGGCGTCGATTCCTCCGAGAAGAAGGACGAGGGCGCCGGCGACCAGGGCATCATGTTCGGCTATGCCTGCGACGAGACTCCGGCCCTGATGCCGGCGACCCTGCAGTATTCGCACGACATCCTGCGCAAGCTGTCGGAAGTGCGCCACTCGGGCGAATGCTCGGTGCTGGAGCCCGACGCCAAGAGCCAAGTCACCCTGCTCTACGAGGACGGCCGCCCGGTCGAGGTGCTGCAGATCGTCGTCTCGACCCAGCACAAGAAGCGTATCGGCCTGCACTCGGCCACGCCCAAGCGCATCAAGGACGTGATCCGTCCCTATGTGGAGAGCGTCTTCCCGGCGGGCCTGATCACCAAGAAGACCAAGTGGCACGTCAACCCGACCGGCCGCTTCGAGATCGGCGGCCCGGACGGCGACGCCGGCCTCACCGGCCGCAAGATCATCGTCGACACCTATGGCGGCGCGGCGCCCCACGGCGGCGGCGCCTTCTCGGGCAAGGACCCGACCAAGGTCGACCGCTCGGCCG
>CAMFIW010000248.1 GCA_945952355.1 uncultured Phenylobacterium sp.
CGACGCCTACCACGCCGGCGTCAAGATCGCCTTCGGCACTGACCAGGGCCTGTCGCCCCACGGCGCCAACGCCCGCGAGTTCGCCCTGATGGTCAAGGCCGGCATGAGCCCGATCGACGCCATCCTGGCGGCCACCGCCGGCGGTTCCGACCTGATCGGCGACGCCCAGGATATCGGCTCGGTCCAGGCCGGCCGCTATGCCGACATCATCGCCGTCTCCGGCGATCCGCTGGCCGACATCACCGAGATGGAGCGCGTCCAGTTCGTGATGAAGGGCGGCGTCGTCTACAAGGCCGGCGGCAAGGCGGTCCAGCCGTAAGGCTCGACGGAACAATGTCATGGCCGGGCTCGCCCCGGCCATGACGGCGCTCACTGCGGCGCGTAGGCCTTGACCAGGCGGTACAGGAACTCGCGCCCCTCATAGACCGACTTCACCCGCACCCGTTCGTTCAGGCCGTGGATATGGCCGAGGTCGGGATCGGCGAAGATGCCCGAGACGCCGAAGGTCGGGATGCCGGCGGCCGTAAGGTGGGTGCCGTCGGTGGCGCCCGGCTGCAGGAAGGGCACGACCGGAACGCCCGGCCACATCTGCTGCGTCACCGTCTGGATCGGCTTCAGCACCGCGGGCGTCAGCGGCGCGGGCGGCGGGGACTCGCCACGGCCCGCCGGCGCGCTCACCTTCACCTCGGGGTCATCCGACAGCTTGGCGAGCTGGTCTCGGACGGACTCGATCGAGACGCCGGGGAAGATTCGGCAATTGATGGTCGCCCGCGCCCGCTGCGGCAGGGCGTTCTCCGCATGACCGGCGTCCAGCCGCGTCGCCACGCAGGTGGTGCGCAGCATGGCGTGCCAGCTCGGCTCGCGATCCAGCACGGCCAGGGCCGCCGTGTCGTTGGGATTGGCGACGATCGCCTTCATCGCCGCCCCCTTCTCGCCGCCGACGATGCCGGCCATCTCGGTGAAATAGCCGCGGTTGGCGTCGTTGAACTGAACGGGGAACTCGTAGCGGCTGATCCGGTCCACGGCCCGGACCAGGTGATAGATCGCGTTGTCCGGCACCGGCCGCGACGAGTGGCCGCCGGCGTTGGTCACTTCCAACACATAGGACTGGGCGGTCTTCTCGGCCGCCTGCAGGTCGTTCGAGACCGGCTTGCCCGCAGCATCGAGCTCGCCCGCCCCGCCCTCGTTCAGCGCGAACTCGGCGTCGATCAGCTGGCGCTGGTTCTTGGTCAGCCACAGGGCGCCGTTCGGCCCGCCACCGCCCTCCTCGCCGCAGGTCAGCGCCATCTTGATCGTGCGCTTGGGCTTGTAGCCCTCCTCCTTCAGGCGGATCAGGATGTCGGTCCAGATCGCCGCCTGGGCTTTGTCGTCGGAGGCGCCGCGGCCGTAGAAATAGCCCTCCTCCTCGATGAAGCTGAAGGGATCGCGGGTCCAGTCCTCGCGCTTGGCCTCGACCACGTCGAGGTGGGCCAGGAGCAGGATCGCCTTGGCCTTGGCGTCCTTGCCTGGCAGCACGGCCACCAGCCCGCCGTCCTTCGGCGCGCCCTCGGGCGCGAACAGGTGCAAATCGGCGTCGGCATAGCCGGCGGTCTTAAGCCGCGCCGCCATGCGCTCGGCGGCCAGCGTGCAACTCCCGACCGAATGGGCCGTATTGGTCTCGACCAGCTCCTTGTAGAGCGAGCGGAACTGTTCCAGCCCCGCGTCCGCTGGTTTGGCCGGCGCCGCCAGGGCGGGTCCCGCCATCGCCAGCGCGGCCGCCGCCGCCAGGAGTTCTCGCCGCATATCGCCCTCCGCCTCGACTCTTGAGGCGCAGACCCTAGGTCGCGCGGCGCCACAGGGAAAGGCGCCGCTCAGCCGCCAGGCGGGCGGAAGCCGCCGAACGCCTCCTCCATCAGCCGGGCGAAGGCCAAGGTCGTGCGGTCCTCCATATAGGACCCGATGATCTGCACCCCGATCGGCAGGCCGCCCTTGGACATCCCGATCGGCGCCGCCGTCGACGGCAGGTTCGGGAAGGTCGCCAGGCCCGCCCAGGCGAGCTGGGTGAAGTACGGGGTCGGCTGGCCGTTGACCGTCAAAAAGCGCTCGTGGCGCTGTTCGTTCGTATCGTGCGGAAAGGCCGGCGTGCTGAAGGCCGGCGCGACCACGACGTCAAAGTCCTGGAACAGCCGGCGCCACATCCTGATCCAGTGGATCTGGCCGTCCTTGAGGTCCATCCAGGCATGGGCGGCCATCGGGTTCTCCGGCGGCGGGCCGCCCCGCGTCATGGCCACGCCCAACATGGCCATGTAGAGTTCGTGCAGGCGCGCCAAGTCCGGCAGCAGCTCGGACTCATGGCTGACCTCGCAGCGGGCGTCGTCGAGCCGAACCGCCAGCCCGCGGATCGCGTCGCGCACCTCGTCGTCGAGCGGCGCCAGCGGATGGCCGTCCAGGACGAGGACCCGGAAGTCGGCAAGCTTCGCGTGCCGCGCCTTCGGCAGGTCAAGGCGATAGGCGATGGCCATCTCGTCGGTCGGGCCGGCCAGCACGTCCAGCGCCAGTTCAAGGTCCGAGGCCGTGCGCGCCAACGGCCCGACCACGGCCAACTCGATGCCGTTGCCATCCACCCCGGGCGGAGAATGGCCCCGCGACGGGATCAGATCATGGGTCGGCTTGTGGCCAAAGACGCCGCAGAAGCTGGCCGGGATGCGGATCGAACCGCCGATGTCCGAGCCGAACTCCAGCGGGATCATGCCGGCCGCGAGCGCCGCCGCGCCGCCGCCGGAAGAGCCGCCTGGCGAGCGGCCGTGATCATAGGGGTTCACGGTCCGCCCATAGATCGGGTTGGCGCTCTGCCAGTCGCTGAGGAACGGCGGGATATTGGTCTTGCCGAGGATCACCGCCCCTGCGGCCTTCAGCCGAGCCACGCCGACCGAGTCCTTCGGTGCGACCCAATCACCGAACACCTCGCTGCCCCAGGTGGTGCGCAGGCCGGCGATATTGTGGCTTTCCTTGACCGTCATCGGCACGCCGAGCAACAGCTTGGCCTTGCCCCGCGACCGCGCCGCGTCGGCGGCCTTGGCCTGGACGAGCGCGCGGTCGAAGTCGCGCACCACCACGGCATTGATCGCCTTGTCGCGGGACTCGATGCGGCCGATCGCGGCCTCGGTGAGCTCCACCGCGCTGACCTGGCCGGTCGCCACCGCGCGCGCCAGTTCGCCCGCCGAGGCGGTGGAGAGGTCTTTGGTCAGGGTCTCGGACACCGGCTCGCTCCTGCTCGATTGCGTGGGCAGGTGACCACCGCGTCCGCCGGGTGTCCAGGCGGACGCGGCAAGAGCGCAAGCGCGGTGAACCTAGTCGTCGAGCAGGAAGGTGCGCACGAGCTTCAGCTCGGCCTCGGCCTTAGCGTCGCCGCCCCGGGCCACTTCCTTCAGCCGCGCCACCATGGTCAGGACGCGGAACGCCTCGCTGGAGGGCCGTCCGCCCCTCTGTCCAGACAGCCGTTTGGCCCGCGTCTCGAGGATTTCGCGCGAGTTGAGCCCCGCCAGCACGGCGTCGACCTCCCGCAGCACGGCGCGGGCGTCGCCGGTGATCGTGGCGGCCAGTTCCGGCAGGCTCGCGCCCTCGGCCTGGCCGTAGTGCAACAGAGCCCGCGCTTCGGAGGCATGCTTGCGCAGGGCGGCCGGCGTGGTCGTGCCCGCCTCTCGATGGACGTCCACCACACGCTCGAGGGTCTCGTCGATCCCGCCGCCGGCCTCGCGGTCCAGCAGCAGGGCGGCCAGGGCCATCTGGCGGCCTAGGCCGCGCGGCTGGCCCGTTCCGCCGCGCCGCGCCGGTTCCTCGACGAAGTCCGTCACGCGGGCGACCAGGACGCGGGCAGCCTCGTCGACCTCGCGTTCGGCGGGCCGCACCACCGACCTGAGCACGGGCGTCGACCGCCGCGGCGCGACGCCTGCGTGGCGGCGGGTGATCGTCCGGCGGGGCTGGATGCCCTCGCCCGTGGGAAACTCGGCTCCCGGACCCATTTCGCCTCCTCTGGGCCCATCGACGCCGGACCCGCACGCTTTTGAACAAATAGGGGCGGCGGATCGCTCCACCGCCCCCTGGCAAGTCATCCTTGCGGCATGGCCTTAGAAGTCGGCCGAGACGCCCACGAAGATGTAGCGGCCCAGCGCGTCATAGACGCCCGGCCAGGTGTTGCCGTTGCAGGGCCCGGTCGGGCAGGTGGACGCGCCGTTGATCGGCGGATCCTTGTCGAACACGTTGTTCACGCCGACGCGGAAGGCGTACTTCTCGTTGACCGTGAAGGTGGCGAGCAGGTCCAGATAGGTCCGCGCGCCGAGCTTCAGGTCGGTGTCGAGGCCATCGCCCTTCTTGGTCGGCGAGGAGCCGCCCAGGCCGGCCTGGCTGGACGTGGTGTCCAGATCGACCGACGAGAAGTAGCGGACCTGGGCCGACAGGGCGAGGTCGAGCGGGAACGGCGTGTTCCAGGTGGCCCGGAACTTATGCCGCCACTTCGGGTTCGGAACGGTCGAACCGCCGAGGCCCGAGCAGATCGAGCCGTACAGGCCCGCGCAGTCGATGGTGTCGCCGCCCGGCAGGGACTGGGTTTCCAGCTTGTCCAGCCAGGTCGAGGCCAGCGAGAACGAGACCGAGCCCATGTTCTCCAGGCCGATCACGTCCAGGCTGGTCCGATAGTTGGCGGCCAGGTCGACGCCGGTCGTGTGCAGCGAGCCGGTGTTCAGCGTGGTGTCCACGACATAGCCGGCCTGGTCGAGCCACAGGGTGCCGTTCGGACCGCGGTGGACCAGGTTGCAGAAGAACGGGTTCAGGGTGTCGACGCACTGGTTGATGATGTTGTCGGCGCCGATGCCCGAGATGAAGTTGTCGACCTTGATGTCGAACCAGTCGACCGAGAAGTTCAGGCCGGGGGCGAACGAAGGCTGGGCCACGAAGCCGACGGTGTAGGTGTCGGACAGTTCGGGCTGCAGGTTCGGGTTGCCGCCGGTCAGGCCGTTGTACTGCGGCGCCGGGTTTTTCTCGATGGCCAGGACCTGCGCCGTGGTCAGGTTGAAGGCCTTGGCGCACTGGGCGACCAGCGGACTGCTGGCGGCCAGGCCGGCGCACGGGTCGGTCGTGCCGTCCAGCACGACGTTCTGCGGGCCGTACAGCTCCACCAGGTTCGGAGCCCGGACGGCGCGCTGATAGCTGGCGCGCAGCCGGAGGCCGTCGATCGGGGTCCAGTCGCCGCCGATCTTGTAGGTGTTGGTCGAGATACCGAAGTTGTAGTCCGAATAGCGATAGGCCAGTTCCAGCTGCAGGCTCTTGGCCCAGGGCTGGTCCTGCGCGATCGGGA
>CAMFIW010000249.1 GCA_945952355.1 uncultured Phenylobacterium sp.
TCACCAGCGGAATCCCCTTCTGGCCGGTACGCGGCAGCACATAGGCGCGGCCGGCGCGGGAAAAGCGCAGGAGAACGTTCTGAGTGCCGCCGGCCAGAAGACGCGCGTCTTCTATGGGCCCCGAACCGAGGCCCTCGCCATCCATCCATGCCGCCAGTACGGCGAGGTCGACGCCTGCTTCCACCCTGTGCCATCCGCTCGTGGGACTTGGATGGATTGGTGGCGTGCTTGACGCACGGGGAGGCAATCGCCTTTCGGCGACGACGCGACTTCAGGCGCGCTTGTTCAGGGTGATCGAGGTGGCGAGACCCGGCTTGTGGACCGCCGCGCCAGGGCCATAGCTGGAGACGCCGGCCCGCTGGGTGGCCACTTCGTTGGCGATGGCGCGGACCAGGCCCTCGGTGACCGTCTTGGCCGCCTCCAGCGCGCGGCCCTGGCGGGCCAGCACGGCGTCGAAGGCTTCGGTCGCGCGGATCAGCCGCGTGCGCTGAGTCAGCGGCGCGGCGGAAACCAACGTCGGATCGGCGCGCACGCGAGCTGACTCGTGACGATAGACATTGGCGAGCTTCGAGGTCTCCTCGACATACTGGGCGGCCTCCTGCGGGCGATGCTGCTCGAAGGCCTGGGCCTCCAGCGCGATCAACTCGGTCAGGCGCTCGGTCAGGATGATCAGTTGCTCGACTCGGTCGGACGGATTGCTGGCAGACAGCGCCATGGGGTCTCCTAACTCAAGCCCTGGAGTTTCAGCATTTCCTTCTGCACCGAAGCGGCGAGGCCGACGCCGCCATGCTTGGCGACCTGTTTTGCCATGGCTTCGGTCATGAAGGATTTAAAGGCTTCCTCGCCCGCGCCGCCCCCGCCGATCTCCCCCGTCTGAACGCTCGAGAACCTCTCGCCGAACATCACCTGCAGGAACGAGGCTTCGAAGTCCTGGGCGGCCTGCTTGATGCTCGCGCGCTTGGCGAGCTGTTCCGCAGTGGGCGGCGTCTGGGCCGCGGCCTGGCTGACCGTCGGCGAGATGGCGATGGGCGAGATGTCCATCACATGACCTCGATTTCAGCCTGCAGGGCGCCCGCGGCCTTGATGGCCTGCAGGATCGAGATCATGTCCCGCGGGGTGACCCCCAGACTGTTCAGGCCGGCCACCAGGGTCGAGAGCGAGGCGCCATTCTTGAGCGTGATGAGTTGCTTGCCCTTCTCTTCGTCGACGGAGACCTTGGATTGCGGGACGGTCGTGGTCTTACCCTGGCTGAAGGGCGCGGGCTGACTGACCGCCGGCGCCTCGTCGACGCGGATGGTCAGGTTGCCCTGGGCGATGGCGACCGTGGAGATGCGCACGTTGTCGCCCATCACCACCACGCCGGCCACTTCGTCGATGACCACCTTGGCGGGCTCGTCGGTGTCGACGGACAGGCTTTCCACCTGGGCTAGGAAGTTGACCATGTCGAGGCCGGGCGCCGGCTGGATGGTGACGATGGTCGGGTTGTCCGCACGGGCGCAGCCAGGGAACTTGGCGTTGATCGCGTCGGCGATCCGCCGCGAGGTGGTGAAGTCGGGATTGCGCAGGGTCATGCGCATCTGGCTCATCGAAGCGAGCTGAAAGCCGATCTCGCGCTCCACGATCGCGCCGGAGGCGATGCGGCCGGCGGTCGGCACGCCCTTGGAGATCGACGAGCCGGATGCGCCGGTGGCCGAGACCGAGCCGGTTTGCACCGTTCCTTGCGCCACGGCATAGGCCTGACCATCGGCGCCGAGCAGGGGGGTGACCAGCAGGGTGCCGCCCTGCAGGCTCTTCGCGTCGCCCATGGCCGAAACGGTGGCGTCGATGGGCGAGCCCGAGGCGGTGAAGGCCGGAAGCTTGGCGGTCACCATCACCGCGGCGACGTTCTTGGTGTTCAGGGTGGCGTCACGGGTGTTGACGCCCAGGCGCTCCAGCATCGCCACCAGGCTCTGCTGCGTGAAAGGCGAGTTGCGAAGGCTGTCGCCGGAACCGTTGAGGCCGACCACGAGGCCGTAGCCGACCAGCATGTTATCGCGGACGCCCTCGAACTCGACAATGTCCTTGATGCGGGACTTGGCGATGCCCGGACCGGCCGCCAGCGAGGCGGCGAGCAGGACGGCGCTGAAGACCACGCCAAGACGGTAAAGCGATCGACGCATGGGGCCCCGGAGGAAAGACGAACCAAGTCGCTCCTGCCCATGCGATGGACGTGCCAGGGAGTATTGGGGAAAAAGCCAAGCGAATCCAACGCTTGCTGATTCGGTGCGACGTCTCGTCTCTTGCCTGTCCGGCAGAATTTGCCCGGCATTAACCATACCATAAGCATGCGCAGGGATGCTGAGGTCGAGAGATGAGTGAGAGCGTTCGACGGCCATGAAGGTGAGCGGAACGAACGGTGTCGGCGCCACGGGCAGGCCGGGTCGCGCCCGGCCGGCCGGCGGAGACGGGCAGGGCTTCCGGCTGCCCGCCACCGAGGCGGCCGTCGCGCCGGCCCAGGTGGCCCGCGCGACCAGCCTGTCGGGGGTGATGAGCGTCGATGCGCTGCTCGCGCTGCAGGACGTGGGCGGGCCCACGGAACGCAAGCGCAGGGCGGTCAGCCGGGCGGGCCGGCTGCTCGACCTGCTCGACGAGGTGAAGATCGGGTTGCTGTCGGGCGATATCTCCGGCGACGACCTGGGCCGCCTCCAGCAGGCGATTCGGGACCAGCGAGACCAGACCGACGATCCGAAACTGGAAGCTGTCCTGGATGAGATCGAAACTCGCGCCGCGGTCGAACTCGCCAAACTCGAGCGCGGGAATCGTGCGTCCTAAACGCGCGCGGCGAGCGAGGGCGATTGCGGCGTTAATTCCTTTTGATATAAGCGCTCCGCGTGTCTACCGGGGCGGTACTCCAGGGGGCGTGAGGCGTATATGAGCACAGCCGCTATGTTGGCTGACAAGCCGGAATATCGTCCTTCCGAGGACGAGGAGTTCATGAACGAGCGTCAGCTTGAGTATTTCAAGCAGAAGCTCAACAATTGGAAAGAGGATATTCTCCGGGAATCCCGGGAAACCCTCAATCACCTGCAAGCTGAGACCGAGAATCATCCCGATCTTGCGGATCGGGCCACCTCGGAAACCGATCGGGCGCTGGAACTGCGTACGCGGGATCGCCAGCGCAAGTTGATCTCCAAGATCGACGAAGCGCTGCGGCGGATCGAGGACGGCTCCTACGGCTATTGCGAAGAGACCGGCGAGCCGATCGGCGTCGCACGCCTCGACGCCCGACCGATCGCCACCCTCAGCCTGGAAGCCCAGGAACGTCACGAGCGTCGCGAGCGCGTGCATCGGGACGACTGAGGCGGGCTGGGCGCTTCGAGCGCCTGGCCTTGAGGCGATTGTTTCCAGCCGGTGAGATTCCGCGCGCGCCTTGTCATGAAACGGCGCCGGATTGCGCTATTGAGACCTCCGAAGCCGGAGGCGATCCATGGCCGCATCCAAGACCCAAGCCGAGCCGCGCCAAGTGCTGGTGCTGCAGGGCGGTGGCGCGCTGGGTGCCTACCAGGTGGGCGTGTACGAAGGACTCTGCGAAAAGACGCTCTCGCCCGATTGGGTGGCGGGAATTTCGATCGGCGCGGTGAACGCCGCCATCATCGCGGGGAATCCGCCCGAGCGCCGCCTGGAGCGCTTGAGGGCCTTCTGGGAGCGGACATCCTCGGCCGCCACCGCGCTCCCGCTTACCGCCGACGGTCGTTCCCGTTCGCTTTTCAACGAGATGAGCGCCGCCTGGATCGCCACGATCGGCGTGCCAGGCTTCTTCCGGCCGCGTTTCGGGACGCCCATCTCCTATCCCGACGGATCGCCGGAGGCGCTCAGCTTCTATGACACCTGCCCGCTTCGGCAGACACTCGAAGAGCTGGTGGATTTCGACCTGATCCGCAGCCGCAAGGTGCGGCTGAGCATCGGCGCGGTGAACATCGAGACCGGTCACCTTAGATTCTTCGACAATCGGCACGACGAGATCGGTCCCGATCACATCCTGGCGTCCGGGGCCCTGCCGCCCGGCCTGCCGCCAATCAAGATCGAGAATCAATGGTGGTGGGACGGCGGCCTGGTTTCGAACACGCCGCTCGACTACGTGCTCGAGAGCGCGCCCGAGGAGGACCTGCTGGTCTTCCAGGTGGACCTGTTCAACTCCGCCGGCGAGATGCCGCGCAACATCCTCGAGGCCGCGGAGCGCGAGAAGGAGATCCGCTTCGCCAGCCGTCGCCGGGGGGCCGAACGGGCGCTGCAACTGCACGAGGCCAAGGTGGCCCTGCGCCGCTTGATCGCCAAGCTGCCGGCCGACCTCGCCGACGATCCGGAGATCGAGGTGCTGCAGGCCTTCTCCCGCGAGAACGCCGTTACGGTGGTGCAGCTCATCTACGAGAGCCGCGTTTGGGAGAGCAATTCCAAGGACTACGAGTTTTCCCGAGCCACCATGCTGGAGCATTGGAGCGCGGGCCTCGCCGACGCCGCCCGCACGGTGGCTGACCGTCGGAGCCAATTGCTGAAGGCCCGTCGCGGCGCCACGACCGTGCTCGATTCCCGCATCCTAGACCGACAAGCCCACGCCAAGTCCCACGGAGACCCCTCATGAGCCTGAAGTCCAAGAACGCCGTCGTCACCGGCTCCACCAGCGGGATCGGTCTGGCCTACGCCCGCGCGCTCGCCGCCGAGGGCGCCAATGTCCAGATCAACGGCTTCGGCAAGCCGGAGGACATCGAGACCGAACGCAAGAAGATCGAGGCCGACTTCGGGGTGAAGGCGACCTATTCGCCGGCTGACATGACCAAGCCCGCCGAGATCGCCGGCATGGTCCAGCAGGCGGAGAAGGAACTCGGCTCGGTCGACATCCTAATCAACAACGCCGGCATCCAGTTCGTCTCGCCCGTGGACGAGTTCCCGGTGGAGAAGTGGGACCAGATCATCGCGATCAACATGTCCTCGGCGTTCCACGCCATGCGGGCGGCGATCCCGGGCATGCGGTCGCGCGGGTGGGGGCGGATCATCTCGACGGCTTCGGCCCACTCGCTGGTCGCTTCGCCGTTCAAGTCGGCCTATGTCACCGCCAAGCACGGCTTGGTGGGCCTGACCAAGACCGTGGCGCTGGAGGTGGCGACCCACGGCGTGACCGCCAACTGCATCAGCCCGGGCTATGTCTGGACGCCCCTGGTCGAGAACCAGATCCCGGACACCATGAAGGCCCGCGGCCTGACCCGAGACCAGGTGATCAACGACGTGCTGCTGGACGCCCAGCCGACCAAGCAGTTCGTGACCGTCGACCAGGTCGCCGCCATCGCGGTCTTCCTG
>CAMFIW010000250.1 GCA_945952355.1 uncultured Phenylobacterium sp.
GTGAAGGGCAGGGGCGCGTCGTCGGCGCGGGCCGCCGTCCCGACCGCGAGGGCCGCGGCGAGGCCCAGCCAGGCGCGCCCCGCCATCTCAGAAGCCCTCGGGAATGGCGTTGGCGCCGGCGTCGCCCAGGCCCGAGCCGCCGTCCACCTGCATGATGACGCCGGTCACGTAGCGGGCGCTCTCGGTCGAGAGGTAGACCACCGCCTCGGCGATATCGAGCTTCTCGCCATAGTCGCGCAGCGGCACGCGCGACTTGATCCGCTGCTCGTCGCCGGGATTGGGCGCCAGCCGCGCCATGCCTTCGGTGTCGGCGATCGGGCCGGGCGAGATGGCGTTCACCCGCACCCCGGCCGGGCCCCATTCCATGGCCAGGCACTTGGTCAGCATGTTGATGCCCGCCTTGGCCGCGCAGACGTGGGCCTGGAACATCGACGGGCGCTCACCCTGGCCGGCGGTGATCGAGATCAGCGAGGCGCCCGGCCGGTTCAGGTACTGGAAGCAGGCGCGCAGCACGTTGAAGGTGCCGATCAGGTCGATGTCGACCACGGTCTTGAAGCCGTTGGCGCTCATGCCCAGCGCCGGCGCCACGAAGTTCCCCGCCGCGCCCGACAGCACGATGTCGATCTTGCCGAACTGCTTGACCGCCTCGGCCAGGGCCGCGTCGACGGCGGCGTAGTCGCGCACGTCGGCGGCGATGCCGACGCAGGGATAGCCCTTGTCGGTGATGGTCTTGGCGGCCGCGGCGATCTTCTCGGCGCTGCGGCTGATGATGGCCACCTTCGCGCCCTGTTCGGCCAGCCGCTGGGCGATGCCGAGATTGATCCCGCTCGAAGCCCCGGCGACGAACGCCACCTTGCCCTTCAGCAGGCCGTCCTTGAGTGAGCTGTTCATGTCCTGGGTCCTCCGACTGATATGTGGGAGGAACTTAGGCGCCTGCCGCTGGGGAGGGGCAAGCGGTCAGTCTCGAACCTTCCTTGCCGCCAGCCTGTCCATCATGCCCGCGACCGCCTTAGGCCATTCGCCGTCGCGCACGCGTCGGCCCACGAGATAGATCGCCGCTCCGATCATGATGGGGATCAGGCCAAAGAGCAGAAACGTCTGGACGAACACTGACGCATAGCCATCCCCTCGCTGTCCTGTAAGCGCGTCGTGAACGAGCGAGATCGTCGAGGGGATGATAACCATGAGGCCGAGCGCCGAGCAGGCGCCGCACAGGGCCATCATCAGGACCCCGACGCCGATCAGTATCGTCCCGAAGTATCGCGTCGTCGGATCTCGCGGCCTCACGGCTTCCGTAGTCCCCGTCCGCCGACGAACATGGCCAGGCCAATGGCGAACGGCACGCCGCCCACGACCAGGACCGTGAAGAAGCCGCCGATCGCGTCCTCACCGTTGCCCGTACTGAGGAACGCCACCAGGGCGACCAGCGAGCACAGGCCGCAGGCCAGCATCATCAGCACCCCGGCCACCATCAGCAGCCCGCCGAAGAAGCGCTGCGTCGGGGAGATGATCCTGGGTGGGGCGGGTTCAGTCACAACCCGCGCCCTTTTGCCAGCGCCCCGGCGCCCGCCGCGCCGGGCCGATAGAAGGTGTTGTAGGTGTCGAACGGATAGATCTTGCCATCCGGCTCGACGAAGTGGACGCAGGAGCGCTTCACGGTCCCCAGGTCGAAATTGAACCGGTCCAGAAACTGCGAGATCACCACCCGGAAGGTGTTCTCATAGGCGACCTCCTCGGGGACCACGGCCTCCGGCAGGCAGCAGAGCAGGCCCGCCAGCCGGTCGGTGGTGTCGGCCTGGGCGGTCGAGAGCGAAAGCAGGTTGAACACCGCCTCGCGCAGCTGCGGATAGGCCTCGAAGGTCACGGTGTTCGGAACCTCGGCCACGAACATCTCGCGCGGGAAAAGCGACGTGATCGGCGTGACTTGGGCGCCGTTCCTCAGGCCGTAGCCGATGCAGATCTGGTCGGGATTGCAGGGCAGGGGGATCAGGTCCTCCAGGCCGAACACACCGGCCTTGGCGATCTCGCGCCGCACCTCGCTGAGCACCATCCGGTGGGCCTTGGCGTCGAAGTCCTCGTTGCGCCCGGCGTCCTGGATCGGCTGGAAGGTCACACCGCGCACGCACCGCCAGGTGAGCGCATGGCGCACGATCTCGGCGATCTCGCCGGAATTGACCCCCTTCTTCAGGGTCACCACCAGCGTCGTGGAGATGTTGTTCGCCTCCAGCGCCTCCAGGGCCTGACGGCGCACCGAGGTCAGGTCCGCACCGCGCAGGGTCATCAGGGCGTCGCGCTGCAGGCTGTCGAACTGCAGATAGACCTCGAACCGGGGCATGTAGCTCGCCAGCCGCTCGGCGAAGCCGGGCTCGCGGGCGATGGCGACGCCGTTGGTGTTGATCATCAGGTGGCGGATCGGCCGCGCCCTGGCCGCGTCGAGGATCTCCCAGAACTGCGGATGGATGGTCGGCTCGCCGCCGGAGATCTGCACCAGGTCGGGCTCGCCTTCCGAGGCCACCACCGCGTCGAGCATGGCCTCGATCTCCGCCATCGGCCGGTGGCTGGTCCGCTTGATCGAGCTGTCGGCGAAGCAGACCGGGCAGGACAGATTGCAGGCCTCGTTGATCTCGACGATCGCCAGGCAGGAATGCTGCTCGTGGTCGGCGCACAGGCCGCAGTCATAGGGGCAGCCATGCTCGGTGCGCGTCTTCACGAAGAGCGGCCGGTCGCCCGGCTTCACCCAGTCCCGCTGCGCCTTCCAGTAGGAGACGTCGTCGCTGATCAGCGTCTTCTGGACGCCGTGGGCCTTGCAGCGCTTCAGGTAAAAGACGCTGTCGTCCTCGCAGGTGATCTTGGCGGGGACCAACTCAAGGCAGGTCTCGCACAGGCTCGTGGTCTGGCCGAGGAACAGGTACGGCGCCGCCTTTCGCGCGCTCACGGCCTCGGTCTGCGAGGTAGTAGGCAAGTCCATACGCTGCGAGCCCCAGACACAGGATGTGGAACAGGTTAAGCGGTCCGATCAACTTCGGGTAGGGCTTCAGGAACTCCCACGCGAACCTCTGGACCCCATACCAGGCGCACATCACGTAGAAGCCCCGCCGCATCGCCCACGGCGCGCGGGCGGCGAGCCCGCCGAGATAGGTCGCCAGGAACAGCGCCATGGCCGCGCTCTCGTAGAGCTGGACCGGATGGCGCCCGATCCCGTCGCCGAGATCGACCGCCCAGGGCAGTCGGGTCGGCGACCCATAGGTCTGGTCGGGCAGGCCGGAGAAGAAGCAGCCCAGCCGCCCGATCACGACCCCCAGGCTGAACGAGCCCACGAACGGCCCGCCGGTCGAGCCCTTCACTCCGCGCAGGGCCTTGTAGATCTCGACGCCCGCGATGGCGCCGACCAGGGCGCCCACGACGCTGTGCGACAACGCCCCGCCAGGTGCGCGCAGGGTGTTCAGTGAGCCCGCCAGCCAGGCTCCCGGCACGGCGCCCAGGGCCAGGGCCGCGAAATATCCGCCGTCCACCTTCAGCGCGATCCGGTCCACCGCGTCGCGCAGCCGCCAGCGATAGAGCACGGCACCCAGCGCCAGCCCACCGCCCCAGGCCGCGAGGTCGAAAACGGTGTGCGCCCAGATGGCGGTCGGAACGTGGATCATGCCCGTTCAAGGGACACGGCGCGGGCCGCCCGCGCAATCGTCGTCAGATCGAGAAGCTGACGCCGCAGCCGCAGGAGGACTTGGCGTTCGGGTTGCGGACCTTGAACTCCGCCCCGGCCAACTCGTCCACGAAGTCGATTTCCGAGCCCTTCAGCAGCACCAGGCTCATCTCGTCGACGATGGCCGCCGATCCGTCGCGCTCGACTCTAAGGTCGTCGTCATTGGCGTGGTCGACCAGGTCGAACTGGTACTGGAAGCCCGAGCAGCCGCCGCCCTCGACGGCGACGCGCAGCATCACGGCCTTGCCCTCGGCCTTCGACAGGTCGCTCAGGCGGCGGGCGGCGGAGGCGGAGAGGGTGAGCTCGTTCGTGGTCATGGCTGTCTAAAGCTTTCGCCTGAACTATATGAGGGCGCTTGGCCTTCGCTCCAAGTGGTCAAAATGCTGGAAGCGTCCTGAATGATCCCGCCTCGCGTCGCCTACGCCGAAGATCCCGCCCAATCCCTGGGCCGAAAGGCGTCCGAGCCGGAGAGCCGCACCCGCACCGCCTTCGCCCGCGATCGCGACCGCATCATCCACGCCACGGCCTTCCGGAGGCTTAAGGAGAAGACCCAGGTCTTCGTCGCCCACGAGGGCGATCACTTCCGCACGCGCCTGACCCATTCGCTGGAAGTCGCCCAGATCGCCCGCTCGCTGGCCACGGCGCTCGGCCTGGAGCCCGACCTCGCCGAGACCATCGCGCTCGCCCACGACCTCGGCCACCCGCCGTTCGGCCACGCCGGGGAGGACGAACTGCAGGTCCAGATGGAGGGCTTCGGCGGCTTCGACCATAACGTCCAGACCTTCCGGGTCGTCACCAAGCTCGAGCGGCGCTATCCGCGCTGGGAGGGGCTGAACCTCACCTGGGAGACGCTGGAAGGCATCATCAAGCACAACGGTCCGGTCAGCGAGAAGCTGTCGCGCCCGTCCTGGAACGCGGTCGCCGAGTTCGACAAGGACTACGACCTCGGCCTGTCCGGCTGGGCCTCGGCCGAGGCCCAGGTCGCCGCGCTCTCCGACGACATCGCCTACAACAACCACGATGTGGACGACGGCGTACAAGCCGGGATCTTCGACTTGAGGGAGTTGCTCGACGTGCCGCTGATCGGCCCGATCATCCACGGCGTCTACAAGGACTATCCGGACCTGGAGCCCGGCCTGGTGCGCATGGAGGCGGTGCGCCGCATGATCGGGGCCATGGTCGACGACGTCCTGGCCGAGACCAATCGGCGGGCCATCGAGGCCAAGGTCGCCTCGCCCGAGGATGTGCGCAATCTCGGCTACGCCCTGGTCGCCTTCTCCCGCGACATGCTGGAAGACCTGGGCGCCCTGCGCGAGTTCCTGATGAACCGCATGTATCGGTACTGGAAGGTCAACCGCACGCGCAGCCAGGCTCGCCGCATTCTGGCCGAGATGTTCCAGTTGTTCATGGCCGAGCCGGACGTCCTGCCGTCCGAATGGTTCGCCCGGTCGCAGAACCGCGACCAGGCCGGCCGCGCCCGGGTGGTGTGCGACTACATCGCCGGCATGACCGACCGTTTCGCGATCGAAGAGCACCGCCGCCTCTTCCACCTCGACGTCTGGAACTGACGGACCTGGGGTGCGACGGCGGGATGGTCTTCGCTAGAC
>CAMFIW010000251.1 GCA_945952355.1 uncultured Phenylobacterium sp.
ACCGCCCCCTCGCACATATAGCCGCGCGGCCTTGCCACCTTCGATCCGGCGCACCGCCGTGGCGGCCTCGCGGTCTGCGGCCTTCAAGCCCGGGAAAATCACGTCCAGCACCTGGGTAGGCGAGACCCGGCCACGGCCGACGGCTTCGAACAGCTCGTCCTCGCCGGCCACGGCAAGGCGCTCGAGCGCAGGCTTCAGGGAAACGTCCGCGCGAGATTTGCGGGCGCGCTCGAAGGTCTGGTCCACGGTCGCCCGGCCAAGGCGGGTGAACTCCTCCTTCTCGGTTTGGCGGATATGGCGGCGTATCGCGGACCGGGCGCGACCGGTGACAGTGAGCGAACGCCAGTCCGGCGGGACCACCGGCTTCGGTCCCCGGATCACCTCGACCACGTCACCGTTCTGAAGAGTCGTCCGCAACGGCTTGAGTTCGCCGTTGATCTTCACCCCGATGCAGGTGTCACCGACGTCCGTATGGACGGCGTAGGCGAAGTCCAGCGGCATCGCGCCCCGCGGCAGGCTGATGAGCTTGCCCTTCGGCGTGAAGACGAACGCCTGGTCGAGATACATCTCGAGCTTGGCGTGCTCGACCAGTTCCTCGACATCGCCGCCATGCTCCAGAACCTGGACCAGATGGCGCAGGTTGATCAGCGGATCACGGCCCCCGGCGGCGGCCTGCGCCTCGGCGTCGAAGCCGTAGGACGTATCCTTGTAGCGCCAGTGGGCCGCCACGCCCTCCTCCGCCACCCGGTCCATGGCCTCGGTGCGGATCTGCATCTCGATGCGCATGCCTTTCGGCCCCACCACCGTGGTGTGCAGAGAGCGGTAATTGTTGCGCTTGGGCGTGGAGATGAAGTCCTTGAACCGCTCGGGCACGCTCGGCCAGGCGCGGTGGATGACGCCGAGCGCCCGGTAGCAATCCTCCTCCGTGTCGACAATCACCCGGAAGGCGTAGATGTCGGAGAGCTGGGAGAAGCCGATCGACTTCCTCTGGAGCTTGCGCCAGATCGAATAGGGATTCTTCTCGCGGCCGAACACACGCGCGGCGATGCCGGCGTTCTCCAGCTTGGCGGCGATCTCGCCGGAGACCACTGCGACCGCCCCGCCCTGCTCGATCCGCAGCGCCTCCAGGCGCCGGCCGATGGCGTCGCGGGCGACCGGGTTCAGGTGCTCGAAGGCCAATTCCTCCAGCTCCGAACAGATCCGGTGGCAGCCGATGGAGCGCGCGAGCGGTGCATAGATGTCGAGGGTCTCGCGGGCGATCCGCTCCCGCTTCGCCGCCGCCTTGATGTAGTGCAGCGTGCGCATGTTGTGCAGGCGGTCGGCCAGCTTGACCATCAGGACGCGCACGTCCTTGGAAATGGCCAGGATGAACTTGCGCAGGTTCTCGGCCTGGCGTGTGTGCTCGTTGTTCAGCTCGAGCTTGGTGAGCTTGGTGACGCCCTCGACCAGTTCTGTGATCTCGGGGCCGAACAGGTGGCGGATGTCATCTGGCGTGACCGGAGTGTCCTCGATCACGTCGTGCAGCAAGGCGGTGACAATGGTCGCCGTGTCCAGCCGGTAGTCGGTCAAGATGCCGGCCACCTCGATCGGGTGGGCGAAATAGGGATCGCCTGAGGCGCGCTTCTGCGAGCCATGCATGCGCATGGCGTAGACATAGGCCCGGTTGAGGATCGCCTCGTCGGCGGTGGGGTCGTAGGACCTGACCTTGTCGATCAGTTCGTACTGACGAAGCATGCGCGGCCGCTTGGCGGCGGCCACGGCGGCCGGCGGCGCCTCGATGGGCGCGCCGATATCAGCGGTGTCCGTAGCGGACGTGTTCGGGGGTTCGGCGGGCGGAGCTTCGGCCGCCGTTGCGATGAGGGGTTCTGCGCCTTCGGGGCTCAGTACCGCTCCTCCTGGCCGCCGTCACGGTCGCTCTGAAGCGCGCGAACCAGTTCCAGCTCGCTCATCTGCATGTGGGTCGGATCGGCCAGCAGGGCGAGGGTTTCGGCCTCTTCCTCGGCTTCCGAACGCTCGTCGACGCGTTGCAGGGTGCCGATCAGGTTCTCCCGCAGGTCCTCGGCGTCGATCACGTCGTCGGCGATCTCGCGCAGGGACACGACCGGGTTCTTGTCGTTGTCGCGGTCGACCATGATCTGAGAGCCCGCCGAGATCGCGCGGGCGCGATGCGCCGCCAGCAGCACGAGGCTGAAGCGGTTGGGGACTTTTTCGATGCAGTCTTCGACGGTGACGCGGGCCATGAATTCCTCGGAGCGGCGGTAGAACCGGGGAAAATAGAGGTTTGGACGCGATTGTGCAACGCCGCAAAGGTTGCCTGGTCGCGGCGCGAGGCCGCGGAGGCGATCCCTAGCCCGCGACGGCCGGCAGGATGTCGCCCATCGCACCGAACAGGATGGTCGGCCGGTGCTCGGCCAGGATTTCCGGCCGCGCATAGCCCCAGGTGACCGCGCCGGACGCGATTCCGGCCTTGGACGCAGCCTCGATGTCACGGGTCTCGTCGCCGATCGAGATCACCTCGCCCTTGCCGACCTTGGCCCGGCGGATCACCGCCCGGAACTTGCGGGTCTTGCCGAACACCGAAGCGCCGCAATCGTAGATGTCGACCAGGCCGGCGAGGTCCGGCCCGAGGATCGCACGGACGTTGGCCTCGGAGTTCGAGCTGACCAGGGCCAGCTTGATTCCGCGCTCCGAGAGGCCCTTCAACAGTTCGCTCACCCCCGGAAACAAGGGAATCTTGGAAGCGTGCTGCGCGACCAGCTTGTGAGCGTAACGAGCGATCAGCGGCATCTTCCAGGCTGGCACCCCCATATAGGCCACCACCTCGCGACTCGACCGGCCGCGAAGCATGGCCACCTCCTCGTCGGTAATCCGGCGGAAGCGGAATCGGTCCGCTGCCCCGTTGGTCATGCTGATGAACCAGTCGGCGCTGTCGGCCAGGGTGCCGTCGAAGTCGAAAATGACGAGCCGATAGGCCAAGCCGTGCGCCCCACAACGAAAGGTCGGTCCGGCTACCGGCCCGTTCGTGGCCCGTCAACCGGGACGGACCAACCTGCACGAATGCGCGGCCTTGATCGAGTCCCTCCGCGTCAGATCGGCCGGGCGTCGCGCCCCACCGTAGCGGCGGCGGCCAGCTCCGAAGCCGTCCGTCCAAGGACAGGATGGCGCCAGCCCGGTGCGATCTGCGCCAGGGGGCCCATCACGAACAGTCGCTCATGCGCCCGTGGGTGCGGAAGGATCAGCTCGGGCGTATCCAGAACCCGGCGGCCGTGGGCGATCAGGTCGAGATCGAGGGTGCGTGCGGCGTTTTTTTCGCCACGTTTGCGGCCAAACGCGCTTTCCACGCCGAACAACGTTCGAATCGTCTCCTGAGGGGACTTCACCGCCTCGACAAGCACGACGCCGTTGCGATACTCGTTGGCGGTCGGGTCCGGCCAGGCGGCAGAGCTCCACCAGGACGACCGGCGAAATACAGGCAATCCCGCCTGGGCGAACCGAGAGAGCGCGGCCTCCAGTAGAGCTTCGGACGAACCAAAGTCGCCGGCGAGATTTCCGCCAAGGGCGACGATGACCGCCTCGTCCGGGTCCATGCGCCCAACGCCCCCTTTATGGATTTCCGATTCCAATGACATTCTATCCCACCGACAGGCTGGCCCTCTTCATCGATGGCGCGAACCTGTACTCGGCCGCTAAAGGCCTGGGCTTCGACATCGACTATCGCAAGCTCCTTGAAGAGTTCCGCAAGCGCGGAATTCTGGTGCGCGCCTATTACTACACCGCCCTGGTCGAGGATCAGGAGTACTCGCCGATTCGCCCCCTGGTGGACTGGCTCGACTACAACGGCTTCCGTCTGGTCACCAAGCCCGCGCGCGAATACACTGCCGCCCAGGGTCGCAAGCGCTGGCGGGGCGACATGGACGTCGAGATCGCCGTCGACATGCTGGAAATGGCCGCCCACGCCGACCACCTGCTGCTATTCTCGGGCGATGGGGACTTCCGCGTCCTCGTGGAGGCGGTACAGCGCAAGGGCGCGCGGGTGACCGTGGTCTCGACCGTGAAATCCCAGCCGCCGATGGCCTCGGACGACCTGCGCCGGCAGGCCGACTGCTTCATCGACCTGGCCGATCTCGCCGACATCATAGGCCGGCCCTCGCGCCTGCCGCGCTTCATCCAGGAAGGCCGCACCGGCGTCGACCGCGAAAGCGAGGCGGATGCCGACGCCTGATCTAGGCGTCGTCGTCGCCGAACCGCCCCGCGATTGCCCGCTCTGCCCGCGGCTGGTCGCCTATCGCGCCGAAAACCGCGCCGCCCATCCAGACTGGTGGAATGGCCCCGCGCCGTCGTTCGGCGACGCGAACGCAGGCCTGCTGGTCCTAGGCCTGGCGCCTGGTCGGACCGGTGCGAATCGAACCGGGCGGCCCTTCACCGGCGACCATGCCGGGATCATGCTCTACGACACCCTGATCAAGACAGGGTTCGCCAAGGGCGAATACCAGGCGCGGCCAGACGACGGGCTTCAGCTCATCGACTGCATGATCTCCAATGCGGTGCGCTGCGCGCCGCCCGGCAACAAGCCGGAAATCTCCGAAGAGGCGCACTGCCGGCCGTTCCTGACCGCGCGCCTGGCCGCCCTGCCCCGCCTGAAGGTGATCGTGACCCTGGGCGACGTCGCGCGACGCAACCTGCTACGCGCGTTGGGCCTGAAGGCGTCGGCCGGGATCCCCGGGCACGGAACCGAGTTCCAGGCCGGCCCCTATGTGGTGCTGAACAGCTATCACTGCTCGCGCCTCAACACGAACACCGGCCGCCTGACCGCCGATATGTTCGAAGCCGTGTTCCAGCGGGCGCGAGCGCTGATCGACGGCTAGGTGGGCCTGCTCCAGTAGAAATAGCGCCAGGCCTGCTCGAAGCCTGCCCGCCGGTAGAGCGACCGCGCCGGCGCATTCTTCTCCTCGACCTGCAGGAAGGCCCGCTCGATTCCCCGCGCCCGCGCTTCGCCCGCCAGGCCCGCCAGCACCCGGCCGGCCAGCCCCTCGCCTCGCCTGGAGAGGTCAGTGCGCATGCCATGGAAACTGGCCCAGCCGTGACCATAGCTTCCGCAGCCGACAGCGATGGTCCGCCCCGGCTCCCGCACCATCCCGAAGCGCGCGCCTGGCGACCGGCTTAGGGCCTTCACCCGATAGGCGCCGTCGATTTGATCGAAGCCCTCGCCGAGAAACACCGCCGCCCAGGCCTCGTCCGGCCGCTCGGCGACCTCCGCCGGTTCCAGGTCCGTCACGTTCTGTATGGCGGGCACGGGGGCGACCTTCACC
>CAMFIW010000252.1 GCA_945952355.1 uncultured Phenylobacterium sp.
CACCGAGACCGGCACGGAGTTCGGCCGCTATCTCGACGCCGACGGCGACGGTATCCCCTACCGCACTCATCCGGGCACCCACCCGACCAAGGGCGGCTATTTCACCCGCGGCACCAGCCGCAATCCCTATGCGCGCTACAGCGAGGAGGGCAGTGTCTATGTCGACAACGTCCAGCGCCTGCTGCGCAAGTTCGAGACCGCCAAGTCGCTGATCCCGGCGCCGATCACCCGGTCCGCCAAACGACCGACGCGAGAGGGCGTGATCTATTTCGGCTCGACCGCGCCGGCCATGCACGAGGCGCTCGACATGCTCGACGCCCAGGGCCGGCACCTCGACGCGATGCGGGTGCGCGGCTTCCCGTTCGCCGACGAGGTCAACGCCTTCATCGACGCGCACGAGCGGGTCTTCGTGGTCGAACAGAACCGCGACGGCCAGCTTCGCACCCTGATCATGAACGAAGGCGGGATCGACCCGGGCAAGCTGACGGCCGTGCTCCACTATGACGGCACGCCGATCACGGCCCGCTTCATCGCCGGCGAGATCGCCGCCCACATGGGCGCGGCCCGGCAGCCCACCTACCCGGAGGCCGCCGAATGACCTACATCACCAAGCCTCGGCTGCACCATCCGAGCCTCGCCACCAACCAGCTCGGCTACACCCGTCGCGACTACGAGGGTTCGGTCTCGACCCTCTGCGCCGGCTGCGGCCACGACTCGATCTCGGCCTCGATCATCCAGGCCTGCTACGAGCTGGACCTGCCGCCGCATCGGCTGGCCAAGCTCAGCGGCATCGGCTGCTCGTCCAAGACGCCGGACTATTTCCTTGGCAATTCGCACGGCTTCAACACGGTGCACGGGCGCATGCCCTCGGTGCTGACGGGCGCCAACCTCGCCAATCGCGAGCTGATCTATCTGGGCGTCTCCGGCGACGGCGACTCGGCCTCGATCGGCCTCGGCCAGTTCGCCCACGCCATGCGGCGCGGCGTGAACATGACCTATATCGTCGAGAACAACGGGGTCTACGGCCTGACCAAGGGCCAGTTCTCAGCCACCTCCGACAAGGGCTCGAAATCCAAGAAGGGCGTGGTCAACCACGACAGCGCCATCGACCTGGTCAGCATGGCCCTGCAGCTCGGCGCAACCTTCGTGGCCCGCTCGTTCAGCGGCGACAAGGCGCAGCTGGTGCCCCTGATCAAGGCGGCGCTCAGCCACAAGGGGGCGGCCTTCATCGACTGCCTGAGCCCCTGTGTGCAGTTCAACAATCACAACGGCTCGACCAAGAGCTACGACTATGTGCGCGAGCACAACGAGGCCGTGAACCGGCTGGACGTGATCCTGGGCCGCCACGCCATCGAGGTCGACTACGCGCCGGGCACGACGACCACGGTCACCCAGCACGACGGCTCGGTGCTGAACCTGCACAAGATCGCCGAGCACTACGATCCCACCGACCGGCTGTCGGCCATCTCCTACCTGTCCGAGCGCCAGGCCAAGGGCGAGGTCGTCACGGGTCTGCTCTATGTGGACCCGGAGGCCGAGGACCTGCACGCCGGGCTCGATACGGTCGAGGCGCCGCTGAACACCCTTAGCGATGCGGAGCTGACCCCCGGCTCGGCGGCCCTCGCCAAGATCAACGCCGACCTGCGCTAAGCGGAGAGACAGCCGTGCTGAGCTGGAAGATCGGGAAGGTCACCGTCACCCGGATCGTGGAGATGGAGATCCCGATCCCCTACAACGCCGAGCGGCCGTTCCTCCCGAACGCGACCCCCGAGGCGCTGGCCAGCTATCCTTGGCTCTATCCGCATTTCGTGACGCCCGAGGGCCATCTGAAGCTGTCGGTGCACGCGCTGCTAGTCGAGGCGCCGGGCCTGCGCCTGGTGGTCGACACCTGCATCGGCAACGATCGGCCCCGCGCCATGACCGGGCGGCGGCCGTTGGCGACCGACTTCCTCGAGCAGTTCGCCAAGGCGGGCTGGACCCGCGACAGCGTCGACGCGGTGGTCTGCACCCACCTGCACGTCGACCACGTCGGCTGGAACACCATGCTGGAAGACGGCAAGTGGGTCCCGACGTTCCCCAGGGCCCGCTACCTGATCGGCCGCCAGGAACACGCTCACTGGAGCGCCGAGGGCGACGCCGACCAGCAGGAGATCCTCGCCGACTCCATCAAGCCGGTGTTCGACGCCGGCCTGGCGGAGCTGGTGGACATGGACCACGTGATCTCGCCGGAACTGCGCCTGGTCCCAACGCCGGGCCACACGCCGGGCCATGTCAGCGTCGCCATCGAGTCGGAAGGCGAGCGCGCGCTGATCACCGGCGACTTCTCGCACCATCCCTGCCAGCTGGCCCACCCGGACTGGTCGCCGGCCTTCGACAGCGATCCGCATGCGGCCGCCGACATGCGCGCCAAGATGTTCGGCGAGGTCGCGGACCAGCCCGTGCTGCTGATCGGCACCCACTATGCCGGCCCGACCGCCGGCCACGTGAAGCGCGACGGGAACGCCTTCCGCCTGGAGGTCTAGGGCGGGGTGTCGCGGCGCCGGGTACGGCTAGCGAATCCTTAACCGCGCGGCGCCAGCCTCCCCACGAGCAGGAGGCAGCCGTGTCGTACCGATTGGTGGAGATGCCCGAGGGGCATTTCGAACTCGACCCGAAGCCGACCTCGGACGAGCTCGCCGCCTATTACCGCGACAAGTATTTCGCCTCGGATCACGGCTCCACGCCCTACGCCCACGGCTACACGGCCGAGGAGCTGGAGCACAAATGGCTCCAGCCTGCGGAGGCGGAGTTTGTCTGGGGCAAGCCGGCCGGCTCGATGCTGGAGGTCGGCGTCGGCGAGGGCTTCACCCTCGACTATTTCCTCAAGCGCGGCTGGCGCGCCGAGGGTCTCGACTTCACCGACGACGGGGTCCAGGCCTTCTTTCCCGAGCTGGCGAGCCGGCTGAAGCTGGGCGACGCCTACGAGCTCCTCGATGCGGCCATCGCGTCCGGCGAGCGCTACGACCTCGTGATCTGCAACAACGTCCTGGAGCATGTGCTGGACCCGATGGGCCTGCTGCGCCGGCTGCGCGCCCTGGTGACGCCGGGCGGCATGACGCGGATCGCCGTGCCCAATGACGGCTCGTGGCTGCAGGACCTGATCGTCGATCGCGGCTCGGCCAAGCCGGAGTTCTACGTCGCCGCGCCCGACCATCTGAACTACTTCAACACCGACACCCTGCCCAAGGCCCTGGCGGCGGCGGGGTGGGAGGTGGTCGAGCACCTGGGCGAGTACCCGGTCGACCTCTTCCTGCTCAATCCCGACACCAACTACATGGCCGAGCGTTCGCTGGGCCGGAACTGTCACTTCGCCCGCGTCGCCTTCGAAATGGGCCTGTGGAAGCGGCGCTCGCTGGAGGCGGTGGTCGAGTTCCGCCGCGGCTGCGCCAAGGCCGGGATCGGACGCAACCAGGTCGCCTATGCCCGCCCGATCCCCGGGGTCGGCGAAGCCGCATGAACGTCCTGATCCTGAGCGCGGCGGCCAAGGTGCTCCTGGTCCGCGCGTTCCAGGCGGCGGCCCGGCCGGGCCGCGTCTTCGCCGCCGACCTCGGCCCCGACAACGCCGCCCTGTTCGAGGCCGATGGCGCTGTGCTGCTGCCGCGCACAGACGGGCCGGGGTTCGCAGGCGCCCTGGCCAAGGCCTGCGCCCACCACGGCATCGGCCTGGTCGTGCCGACCCGCGACGCGGACCTGCCGATCCTCGCCGGGCTGAAGGCGGGGTTCGCGGCCCTGGGCGTCACGATCCTCGTCGCCGAGGCCGCGGCTCTGGCGACCTGTCAGGACAAACGCGCCTTCGTGGCCTTCTGCGCGGCGCATGGGTTCGCGACGCCGCGGACCTTCGCCCCTAGCGAGACCCCGGAGGCCTTCCCGGTCTTCGTGCGGCCCGCGACGGGCGCGGGCGGGCGAGGGGCCCGGCGGGTCGACCGCGACGTCGACCTGCCCGCCGACGAAGACGTGCTGGTTCAGACCTTCGAGACCGCGCCGGAATGGAGCGTCGACGTCCTGATGGACTTGGCGGGGCGGCCGCTGCAGGCCGTACCGCGCCGCCGGCTGCAGGTGCGCGACGGGGAGGCGGTGAAGTCTCGGACCGAGAATGTCCCGGCCCTGACGGAGCAATCGCTCGCGCTCTGCGCTGCGCTAGGCCTCGTCGGGCACAATGTGGTCCAAGCCTTCTATTCGCCCGAGACCGGCGTACGCTTCGTGGAGATCAATCCGCGGTTCGGCGGCGCCTCGAACCTGTCGATCCAGGCCGGCCTCGCCTCGCCCGAGCGCATCCTGCAGATGGTCGCCGGCGACACCGCCAAGGCCGCCGCGCCGCGGGCGCTGACCTGGGACCTGACGATGCTGCGCTATTCGCAGGACCGGTTCGTCGACGCCGACCAGCTCGCCGCGATCGGGGACTGAGCCGTGGCGTGCGCCCTCCTGATCGACATGGACGACACCTTGTTCGACGAGGGCGACTATGTCCGCTCCGGCTTCCGCGCCGTGGCCGAGGCGGTGGCGAACGACCATCCGGGCGTCGTGGCCGACGACCTCTATGGCGGCATGGTCGCGGAGCTGACGGCGAACGGCCGCGGCAAGGTGTTCGACGTCGCCCTCGCCCGCGCGGGCCTCGCCCCAACGCCCGAGCGGATCGCCGACCTCGTCACGGCCTACCGCACGCACCGGCCTGACATCGCCTTCTGGCCAGGCGTCACCCAGGCGCTCAAGGAGCTCAAGGCGGACTACAAGCTGGCGATCGTCACCGACGGCCTGGGGATCATGCAGCGTCGCAAGGTCGCCGCCCTGGGGCTCGACGGCCAGGTCGATCTGGTCGTCTATTGCTGGGAGCTCGACGCCCCCAAGCCGCATCCGCGTCCCTACCGGGTGGCGCTGGAGGCGCTGGGCGCGACGCCCGAAGAGGCCCTGGTGATCGGTGACAATCCGGACCACGACCTGGCGGCCGCGCAGGCTCTGGGCTGTGGCTTCATCCGCGTGGCCGCGGGCCGTTTCGCCGCCGAGCCCGCGCCGGCGCTCGCGACCGTGGCGCGCTTCGCCGAGATACCCCACCTGCTGCGTACGACCGAGATTGGGAGGCTCCCATGTCCGCAACGTCCGTGAAGATCGACGGCCGCGAGATCGGGCCCGGCCATCCGCCCTACATCGTGGCCGAGATGTCGGGGAACCATAACGGCGAGATCGGCCGGGCGAAGGCTCTGATCGACGCCGCCAAGGCCGCCGGCGCCGACGCGGTGAAGCTGCAGACCTACACCGC
>CAMFIW010000253.1 GCA_945952355.1 uncultured Phenylobacterium sp.
CACTCCGTCTCCCGCACACACCGACGAGATGATGGACGATCTGGTCAAGGCGTTGGAGAAGCTGTGGGCGCAGTGCAATCTGAAGCGACTGGGCGGCTACGCCGCCTGACCGCGTAGCTTCATCTCTTGCGCCGCTTTCGTTAGCGGCCTAGCCCGAGCCCATGTCCGCCGAGCCATCCGCGTCGCCATCACCGCCCGTCTGGCTGGGCTATGCTGGAGCATTGGCCGTCTCCGGCGTCGCGATCGCCGCCCGCTACGCCATGACGCCCGTCTTCGAAGACCGCCCATTCTTCCTGCTGTTCATGCCTGCGGTCCTGCTGTCGGCCGCCCTGTGGGGACCCGGCCCGGCCCTGGTCGCGACCATGGCGACACTCGTGGCGGGCATACTGATCAGCGGCGCGGCCCTGCTGTCGCACACGGCGGACATCATAAACGCCGCGCTCTTTTCGCTCCTCGGCTGCGCCATCGCCTATGGGGGCTGGCGCCTGCGCCGCCAGGTCGACCGCACCGCCGACGCCCTGGCGCACCTCGGCGAACGCGAAGCCCACCTCCAGTCGATCCTCGATACCGTGCCCGACGCGATGATCGTCATCGACGTGCACGGCGTGATCCAGTCCTTCAGCGCGACGGCCGAGCGGCTGTTCGGTTGGCGATCGGAGCAGGTCATCGGTCGCAATGTCAGCCTGCTAATGCCGGAACCCTACCGCAGCGCGCACAACGACTACCTGATCCGCTACCTGACGACCGGCGAGCGCCGAATCATCGGGATCGGACGCGTCGTGGTCGGCGAGCGGCAGGACGGCTCGACCTTCCCAATGGAGCTTTCGGTGGGCGAGATGCGCTCTCAGGCGCAGCGCTTCTTCACTGGCTTCGTCCGAGACCTGTCCGAATCGCAGGAGACCGAGCGCCGCTTGCAGGATATGCAGAGCGAGTTGGTCCACGTGTCCCGCCTCACGGCCCTGGGCGAGATGGCCTCGGCGCTCGCCCACGAACTGAATCAGCCGCTTTCGGCGATCGCAAACTATGTGAAAGGCTCGGTCCGCCTGCTCGACCAGGCCGAGCCGGACCTGGGCAAGGTTCGCGGCGCCCTGGACCAAGCCGGAGACCAGGCGCTGCGCGCGGGCGAGATCATCCGCCGGCTTCGCGACTTCGTCTCGAAAGGCGAGACGGAACGGCGCATCGAGCCGCTCGCGAAACTGATCGAAGAGGCGGGCGCCTTGGCGATGATCGGGGCCAAGGAACTGGGTGTTCGCCTGAGGATCGTATTGTCGCCGGAGACGACCTTCGTCCTCGCCGACAAGGTGCAGATCCAGCAGGTCCTTCTCAACCTGCTGCGAAACGCCATGGAGGCGATGTCCGAGAGCCCCCAGCGTGACCTCACCGTGCGCACTCTCCCCGGCCCCGACGATCTTGTGACGGTCACCGTCACCGACACCGGCCCCGGCATCCGGCCGGACATCGCCGAGCGCCTGTTCCAGCCGTTCCTGACCAGCAAGGCGCAGGGCCTCGGCGTCGGGCTTTCAATTTCACGTACGATCATCGAAGCTCACGGGGGTCGGATTTGGGCCGAGGCGGCGCCGGGCGGCGGGACGGTGTTCTCGTTCACCCTGCGCGCGGCCGACGAGGGGGACGAAACCGGTGGCCGCTGACACCACGGTGCACGTGATCGACGATGACGACGCCATGCGCGAGTCGCTGTCCTTCCTGCTCGAGAGCGCCGGCTACCAGGCGCAGACCTATGCTTCGGCGGCCGCCTTCCTGGACAGCCTGTCCGATCAAATCTCAGGCTGCGTCGTCACCGACGTGCGGATGCCCGACATGAATGGCCTGGAGCTCACGCGACACCTGAAGGAGCATGGAATCCAGCTCCCCATCGTGATGATCACCGGCCACGGGGACATCCCCTTGGCGGTCGAGTCGATGAAGGCCGGCGTCGCGGACTTCCTCGAGAAGCCCTTCAACGACTCGACCCTGCTTCAGGCGATCGCGGGCGCGATGTCGAAGCCGGGCGCGGCGGGCAACGAGGCTTTCAAGGCCCTGCTCGACCAGTTGTCGCCCCGCGAGATCGACGTGCTTCGCGGCGTCGTTCAGGGCAAGGCGAACAAGGTGATCGCCTTCGAACTCGGGATCAGCCCGCGCACGGTCGAGGTCTACCGCGCCAACGTCATGGCCAAGACCCACGCGGCCAATCTGGCCGAGCTCGTCCGCATGGCGATGTTCGCGGGCTTCGAATAATTCCGCCGCTTTGAGATTCATCAAATCGCGAGCGTTCGGCCGCCCGCAGACTGGGACATGTTTGCCGCCCGGTGTGCGTTATGTTGATCCCGAACTCGCCTCCGACCGTCGTCCTACTGGACGACGACGCGGCCCTGCGCACCGCGCTCAGCTTCACGCTCGAACTCGACGGGTTCACGGTAGAGCCCTTCGCCAGTGGTGAAGCCCTCTTGGCAAGCCCCATGCCGTCTGCGCCAGCCTGTCTCGTCCTGGACCAGAACCTGTCGGGCATGTCGGGCCTCGACACCCTGATAAGCCTCCGCTCGAAAGGCGTCGGGATGCCGGCGATCCTGATCACCAGCCATCCGGCGGCCAAGGTCAGGGCCACCGCGGCCGCTCACGGGGTCGTCATCGTCGAAAAGCCCCTCCTCAGCGACGCGCTGAAGATAGCGATAGAGGCCGCCCTGACCCAATCCTCCGCGACGGGTCCATCCTAGGCGGCGGCGCGTCCGAGCGCGTTGAGGTGGTCGAGCCACCTGCGGCGCTGCTGCGGCGAGGCCTCGACATTCCCCAGGATCGTTCGCCGCAGGGGGCTCACGCCGCTGAGCCAAAGCAGACCCCGCTCCAGGCTCCGGGCGCCGAAGGCGCCGAAGACCCATCGAAACACCGGCGCCGGCATGCCCATGGTGATCACCAAGCGAGCCGACCGCCCCCGCAACAGCCCCTTCATCGGCCCGCCCGGCGGGCTCAGGGCGAAGCCATAGCGAAACACCTGCTCGAGGAAGCCTTTCAGTACGGCGGGTACGGCCCCGAGCCAGAGGGGAAAGATGATGACCAGGTGCTCGGCCCACAGAATGGCTTCCTGGGCCTCGCGGATCGCTTCCGGAGCATCTCCCATGAATTCAGCCTCGGACCGAACCAGGGGAAAGCACAGTTCGCCGACATCCAGGCGGCGGATCTGGTGGCCAGCCCCGCTGGCCCCCAGGACGTAGGCCCCGGCGAGGGCTGCGGCAAACCGCTCCGGGCTGGGGTCGGGATGGCCGTTGATCACCAGGACCCGGCGGGCCATCAGAGCGCCCGCGCGTGGTGGACGCCCCCGGCGGCGAGATGCCGGTCGAAGACGGCGCAGACCGAGCGGATCGCGAGCCGCCCGAGTTCGGTCACCGCCACCCGATCGCCCTCCAGCTCGATCAGACCGTCCGCCACGAACTCTGCCAGCCGCGACCGGTCGTCGGCGAGGTCGGCCAGGGGGCGCTCATGGCGCTTGCAAACCATCGCCAGATCGACCTCCAGATCGCACATGAGGCGTTCGATGATCTCGCCGCGGAACCGATCCTCGGCGGTGGCGACCACCCCTCGCGCGATGGGAAAGTCGCCGGCATTGACCACCGCACGCCAGGCAGACTCGCCGGCGATGTTCTGGGCGAACCCCTGCGGAAGACTGCTGATCGCCGAGGCGCCCAGCCCCAGCAGCGTCCGCGCGGCGTCGGTGGTGTAGCCCTGGAAGTTCCGGTGCAGGCGACCGTCGCGCTGAGCGAGGGCGAGGGCGTCGTCCGAGCGCGCGAAGTGGTCCAGACCGACCCGGATATAGCCTGCATCGGCAAGTCTCTCCGCGGCCGCTTCGGCCTGGTCGAGACGGGCGACGGCTCCCGGCAAGGCTCGCTCGTCCAGCAACTGCTGGTGCGCCTTCGCCCACGGAACATGGGCATAGCCGAACAGCGCGACCCGCTCGGGCTCCAAAAGGAGCACCTTGTCGAGCGTCGCGAGCGTATTGGCGCAGGTCTGGTGCGGAAGCCCATACATCAGGTCGATGTTGACCGAGGCGACGCCGCCCGAACGCAGGTCCTCCACCGCAGCCGCCACATCCTCGAAGGTCTCGAAGCGGTTCACGGCCTGCTGGACGACCGGGTCGAGGTTCTGGACCCCGAGGCTGGCCCGGTTGAGACCGTGGCGCACCGCCGCGCCTACCCACTCCCTCGCGAGCGTGGCGGGGTCGAGCTCGGCGGCGATCTCGGCGTCGGGCGCGACCTCGAAGATTTCGCCGAGCCTCCCGAAGAGTCGGTCGAGATCCTGAGTCGAAAGCATGTTGGGCGAACCGCCGCCAAGGTGGATGGCGCTGACCTTCAGGCGCGCCGGTAGGGAGGCTCCAAGGTGGTCGACCTCGCGCAACAGGTGATCCACATAGGCGCTGACCGGCGCCCGACGGTTCACGGCCCTGGTGTTGCAGCCACAGAACCAGCAAAGCCGGGCGCAGAACGGGATATGCAGGTAGAGCGAGACGGGCTCGTCTGGCGGAATCGCCGCGAGCCACGTCCGGTAGGCGACGGCGTCCACGGCCTGGGTGAACTGGACCGCGGTCGGGTAGCTCGTATAGCGCGGCGCGCGGCCATCATACTTCGCGACGAGGTTCTCCAGCGCGAAAGCGGTCGGACGCGGCACGGCGCCGGACAGGTGACGAACAGGCACGGCGAGCTCCAAATGCGGATCGAGAGCAGGATTTGGCCCGGCCCTTCCGTCGCCGCCGTGATTTGAATCAAACGGGATCGGGCGGCTGGTCGGATTCGGGGATCAGAATCCGCTCCGCATCTCCGGCGGGGTCATCGTACTGACCGTTGCGAACCGTCCACCAGAACGCCGCCAGCGCCACGAGCGCCAGCAAGAGCGACATCGGCGCCAGCAGGAAGATAATATTCATTCGCCGGCCCTGTTCATGCGCAAGGCGTTCAGCGTCACCACCAGAGACGAGCCCGACATGGCTAGGGCCGCGATGAAGGGATTGACCATGCCCAGCATGGCGGCGGGCGCCGCCACGAGGTTGTAGAGGGCGCTGAAGCCGAAGTTTTCGAGCGCGCGGCGCCGCGCGGCGCGTGCGACGTCGACGGCCGTGACGACGGCCTCTAGCCGGTGGCCGGAAAAGACCATATCGGCCGCGTTCTGGCTGGCCTCGAGGGCGGAGCCCGGGGCCATGGCGGCGTGGGCCTTGGCCAAGGCGGCAGCGTCGTTCAACCCGTCGCCCACCATCAGCACTCTGTGTCCGGCCCCAGTCAGCGCCGCGATCGCCTCGGCCTTGCCC
>CAMFIW010000254.1 GCA_945952355.1 uncultured Phenylobacterium sp.
ATCGTGATCCGCGAGGCTCTGCTCCGCGAGAAGTACCGCGGCGGCCAGGCCTATTACGTCGTGCCGCGCATCGCCGACCTCACCGATCTGGAGCGCTATCTGCGCGAGCAGGTGCCGGAGGTGAAGTTCGTCGTGGGTCACGGCCAGATGGCGCCGACCCAGCTCGAGGAGGTGATGAGCGCCTTCTATGACGGCCAGTACGACGTGCTGCTGTCGACGACGATCGTGGAAAGCGGGCTCGACATCCCGACCGCCAACACCCTGATCATCCACCGCGCCGACATGTTCGGCCTGGCGCAGCTCTATCAGTTGCGCGGGCGGGTCGGACGGGCCAAGGCGCGCGCCTATGCCTACATGACCACCCCGGCCGAGAAGCAGATCACGCTGTCGGCCGAGCGTCGCCTGAAGGTGCTGCAGTCGCTGGACAGCCTTGGCGCCGGCTTCCAGCTCGCCAGCCACGACCTGGACCAGCGCGGCGGCGGCAACCTGCTGGGCGAGGAGCAGGCGGGCCATATCCGCGAGATCGGGGTCGAGCTCTACCAGCAGATGCTGGAGGAGGCCGTCGCCGAGCTGAAGGAGCGCACCGGCGGTGAGGTTCTCTCCGATCGCGGCTGGTCGCCGCAGATCAATACCGGCGCCGCCGTGCTGATCCCGGAAGACTATGTGCCGGACCTCAATGTGCGCCTGGCGCTCTATCGCCGGCTCTCCGACGCAGAGAAGTCGACCGACCGCGAAGCCCTGGCCGCCGAACTGATCGACCGTTTCGGCCCGCTGCCGCCCGAAGCCGCCCAGTTGCTGAAGGTCGTGGCGATCAAGGGCCTGTGCCGCGAAGCCAATGTGGCGAAGATCGACGTCGGGCCGAAGGGCGCCGTAGTGACCTTCCGCGGCGACGAGTTCAAGAACCCGATGGGCTTGATCCAGTTCGTGCAGAAGAACCAGGTGGCCTGGCGCGTGCGGCCCGACAACAAGGTCGTGGTCAAGGGCGAGTGGGAGACCCCCGAGCAGCGCCTGGGCGCGGCCGAGCGGATCCTGGCCGAGCTGGCGAAGATCGCGGCCTAGGGCCGACCTGCCCGGGCCTCGGCGAGCATGCGGCTCGCCCGCATCCAGATTTCCAGGCGCTGAGCGCAGACCAGGCCGACCGCGAGCACCAGGAAGGCGTCCGTGATCTCGGCCACCGAGGCGTGAAGTTCGCCGGCGTGGGTGGTGGCGTACATGCGCAGCCCCGAACGCAGGGCGAACACGCCGCCGATCAGCACAAGGCCCATCGTCGAGGCCTGGCTGGTGAGGGCGTGGGTCTCGGGGTCGATGGTGATGTTGGTCGAGCGGCCACGCCACCAGCCGAGCAGGGCGCCAAGCGCCAGGGCCGCCAGGTCCGACACCATGCCGAGAAACGTGGGCGCCGCCTGCTGGCTGAGCGCCAGGCCGATCAGCAGCAGCATGACCAGCGGCATGATCCACAGGGATTCGATCTTCAGGCTGCGGGCCCGCGCGCCACGCGCCAGGGCGATGCCGATGAAGACCAAGGGGAGCAGGGCGGGCCATATGCCGCCGGGTTGTCCGCCCATGATGTCAGCTCGCTTGCTGCTGCGCCCTTGCCGCGGCCTGTTCGAGCGCCTTTCCAACACCTTCGGCCGCCCCGACCTCGGCTACGCCGATGTCGAACTCCACCACAAATGGAGCGCGGCCGTCGCCGGCCTCGAAGGCGGTGCAGCCGATCACGGCGGCGATCCGCTCGCCGGCCGCACGGGCAGAGGCCTGCGGCGTGGCGGGGAGGGCGAGCGCGAAGACTTCCGGCCCCAGGCGGGCCGCGGTGTCCTCGACGCGCACCAGCCGGCTGATCATCGAGCCGATCTGCGGAATGGCGCGATCGAGCCAGGCCGAGCGGCGCGCCAGCACCACCTCGGGCCGGTCGGCGACCTTCAGGACACAGACCGAGAGCGGCCGGTTGCGCAGGCGCGAACCCTGGGCCAGGCGGCCGAGGTGGGCGGCGAACAGGTCACGGGTGAAGAGGCCGGTGGCGGCGTCCATCAGGCCGGACGAGCGGGCATGCTCCAGCGCCTTGCGGATCGCGGTCTGGCGGCGATAGCTGCGGGCGAGCTCGATCACGCGCTTGGCGGTCTCGGTCTCCGGCGTCTCAGGCGAGGCCACGTCGGAGACGCCCCGGTGATAGGCTTCCGACATGGTCACATAGCTCTCCTGCCGCATGTAGAGCAGGGCGGGCGTGTGGTAGAGGCGGGTGTTCCGACGCATGCCGGCCGCGATGGAGAGCGCTTCCTGGCTGTTGTCGCCGGCCCAGAGCACCACGGCGTCGAACGGCCGCTCATGCAGGTAATCGAAGGCGGTGTAGGCGGTGAAGGCGCCGACCACCTCCGCGCCCGAGCGGGCGAGCGCGTTGGACAGGGCCAGAAACTGCGGCGCGGGCTCGCCGATCGCCAGCAGGCGGAAGGGGCTCGGATCGATGTCGGGGTTCTGCAGCCGGCGGCCGCGCTCGGCGAAGGTCTCCTGGCGAAGCTCGAACTCTTCCTCGGCCACGGCCATGCGCACTAGGGTCTCCAGGCGCAGGACGAGCTGGGCGGGATGGACGGGCGGCGCGAGCACGAGGTCGAAGCCATAGGCTTCGAGCGCAGGATCGGGATCGCCGATGGCGACGATGGGCAGGCGACGTGGGGCGCAGGCGGCGCGTAGACGCTTGGCGAGGCTAAGGGCCTCGTGACCGCCGCTGGCGAGGTCGATGATCGCCGCTTCGACGGCCAGATCGCCGAGGGCCGCCAGGGCGGCGTAGGGGCCGCGAGCCGTGACCGTGCGCCAGCCGAGGCGATCCAGGCCTTCCGACAGCGGACCGGCCAGGGCGTCATCGCGCGCGACAATCAGAACCCTGGCTTGGACGCCTGCGGCCATCCCTCTCCGACCCTCTGACTCGACACCGTTACGTCCCCTACGCCAATGGGGCGTGAATCAGGGCGCAGTCAGGATATACGGCTCAGCGCCACTGGGACAGGCAAGGGACAACCGGGAGATATGGGCGTCGGCATGGAACAGATCCTCAACGGTCAGGTGGCGGTGGTGACCGGGGCTTCGGGTGGCCTGGGCGCGCACTTCGCGCGCCTTCTGGCCAAGGCGGGCGCGGCGGTTGCGGTGACCGCTCGGCGGGTGGAGATGGTCGAGGCGGTGGCCGCCGAAATCGTCGCCGAAGGGGGCCGCGCCTTGGCCCTGCGGCTGGATGTCGCGGACGCGGAAGCCATCGCGCCGGCCCTCGCCAAGGTCCAGGAAACGCTCGGCCCGCTGTCGATCCTGGTGAACAACGCCGGCGTCGGTGGAGAAGGGCTCGCCCTGGAACTGTCGGTCGAGGAATGGGATCGCACCTTCGACGTCAACGTGCGCGGCGTGTTCTTCGCCGCCCAGGCTGCCGCTCGAATGATGTTCGCCAACGGGACGGCCGAGAAGGGCGAGGCGAGGGTGGTCAACATCGCTTCCATCGCCAGCCACACAGTGCTGCCGGGGCTGTCAGCCTACAATGCGTCGAAAGCCGGGGTGGCCATGCTGACCAAGAGCCTGGCGCGTGAGTGGTCGCGGCGCGGGATCGCGGTCAACGCCCTGGCGCCTGGCTACATCCTGACCGACATCAATGCGGGCTGGTGGGAAACCGAGGGCGGGCAGAAGCAACTCAAGGGCTTCCCGCGGCGTAGGCTGATGGACGCCGAGGACCTGGACGCCGCCTTCCTGATGCTGTGCGGCCCAGCGGCCAAGGCGATCGCCGGAACCCTGATCACGATCGACGACGGACAGTCGCTGCCCGGCGGCGGCTGAGGCCCCCGGCCTTGGCTGCCCTGGCGTCATCGGCTCTAGATTGGCCGCAAATCAAGGGAGTTACGCCATGCGCCAGGGTCCGCTGACGGGTTTGAAGGTCATCGAGTTCGCCGGGATCGGACCCGGCCCGTTCTGCGGCATGCTGTTGTCCGACCTGGGCGCCGATGTGGTGCGAATCGACCGCAAGGGCGCGGGCGGCGGGCGGCCGTCGGACATCACCGCGCGGGGCCGCCGATCTGTGGCCCTGGACCTGAAGAACCCGGCTGCGATCGAGACCTGCATCAAGCTCATGGAGAGCGCCGATGTTGTGTTCGAGGGCTTCCGTCCCGGCGTGATGGAACGGCTGGGCCTCGGCCCGGATGTGGCGCTGAAGCGCAATCCGAAGCTGGTCTATGGCCGGATGACCGGCTGGGGCCAGACGGGGCCCTACGCCAACGCCGCCGGCCACGACATGAACTACATAGCCATCACCGGCGCGCTGCATGCGATCGGGACCAAGGACAAGCCGATCCCGCCGCTGAACCTGGTCGGCGATTTCGGCGGCGGCGCGCTCTATCTGGCATTCGGCATCCTGGCTGGCGTGGTCCAGGCGCGCGAGACCGGCAAGGGCCAGGTGATCGACTGCGCGATGAGCGACGGCGCGGCCTCTCTGATGTCGATGTTCTACGGCTTCAAGGCCAGCGGCATCTGGAAGGAGGAGCGGCGCTCGAACCTGCTCGATGGCGGGGCGCACTTCTACGACACCTATCAGTGCGCAGACGGCAAGTGGATCTCGATCGGCTCGATCGAGCCGCAGTTCTACGCTCTGCTGCTGGAGAAGACCGGGATCAACGATCCCGCGTTCCAGGCGCAGCATGATCGCGAAGGCTGGGACGGCCTGCGCGAAAAGCTCGGCCACGTCATCGCCCAGAAGACCCGCGACGAGTGGTGCGAAATCATGGACGCCACCGACGTCTGTTTCGCGCCCGTGCTCGATCTCGACGAGGCGCCGAAGCACAAGCACAACGTGGCGCGCGAGACCTTCGTGAACCTCGACGGCGTGATCCAGCCGGCGCCCGCGCCGCGCTTCTCGGCCACGCCGGGAAAGATCCAGGGGCCGCCGCCGGCCATCGGCGCCCACGACCGCGAGGCCCTGGGGGACTGGGGCTTCAGCGCCGCGGACATCGACGCGCTCCGCAACGTCGGCGCGCTGGCGGGCTGACCGAAGCGCTCGCAGGGCCGAGAGGTCCGGGGCGGCTGAACGTCGGCCCAGGCGGACGTTCAGCCTGGGTTCAGCCGCGCGACTCGATAGTCGCATACGGTCGGTCGTCGCAAACACCCGTCCCTCGAGCGGCGGCCGGCCCGATGGAACGACACGCCCATCGACGGCGCGTCGCCCTCTAGGCGGCGCGCCGTTTCGATCTCCGGCTCTTGCCATTGCGCCTCCGCTTCACCACGGTCCGCCCCATGTCCGTTTCCCCGCGCCTGATCCGGCGCCTC
>CAMFIW010000255.1 GCA_945952355.1 uncultured Phenylobacterium sp.
GGCCTACACGATCGGCTTCGACGCCACGGGCGTGCTGAAGCGCAGCGACTTCGGCGTCACCAAGTACGTCCCCCTGGTCGGCGACCAGGTGCAGATCGTGATCAGCGCGCCGTTCGAGAAGAAATAGGCGCTCGCCTGTCCTCTCCCCCGCTCGCGGGGAGAGGACGAAGCTCAGGTTCCCAGGAACTCCGCCGTCGCCTCGATCGCCTCCACCAGGCCGAGGCGTTCCAGCCGCACGCCCTCGGGCAGGCCGGAGAACAACCGGGTCGGCGCGGCGGCGTCGAGCATCACGAAAACGCCCTTGTCGTCGGCGCGGCGGATCAGCCGCCCGAACGCCTGGGCGACGCGGGCGCGAGCCACGGCGTCGTCGTAGGTCTTGCCGCCGAACCGGGCCCGCCGCGCCTTGTGCAGGATGTCGGGCCTGGGCCACGGCACGCGGTCGAAGACCAGCAGGCGCAGCGAACGGCCCGGAACGTCCACCCCGTCGCGCACCGCGTCGGTGCCCAGCAGGCAACTGTCCTGCTCGGCCCGGAAGATGTCGACCAGCGCGCCCACCTCCAGCGGATCGACGTGCTGGGCGTAGAGCGCCAGGCCCTTGTCCGACAGCGGGGCTGCGATCCGCTCGTGCACGGCGCGCAGCCGGCGGATGGCGGTGAACAGCCCCACGCCCCCGCCCCCCGCCGCCAGGAACAGCTCGCGCATCGCCGCCGCAACCTGGCGCGGGTCGTCGCGGCCTACGTCCGTCACCACGAAGGCCCGCGAATTGGCCTCGTAATCGAAGGGCGAAGCGAGCCGCAGGGTCTTGGGCCGGTCCGGCAGCCGGGCCGCCCCGGTGCGCATCTCGGCGAGGGCGAAGGGGTCGTCCAGGGTCGAATCCGCCAGGGTGGCGCTGGTCACCAGCACCCCATGCGCCGGGGCGATCACCGCATTGGTCAGGGGCTCGGTCGGGTCCACCCAATGGCGGCGGCAGGCGGCGTCCACCACCCGGCCATAGAGGAAGGTGGCGTCGAACCAGTCGACGAAGTCCGGGTCGTCCTCGGCGTCCTCGTCGATGGCCTTCAGCATCGAGCGCCAGGCCGGCAGGGTCATGCGCGCCCGGCGGTCCAGGCCGCGCAGCGCACCCTCGATCCTGGCGCGATCCGAGGTGGCGAGCTCCGCCGCCTCGTCGTCGAGCACGTCCTCCAGGTGACGCGCGAGCGCCAGCAGCGGCGCCTCGATCCCCGCCAGCGCCGCGGCCGCCGCCTGGGCCGTCTCGCGCACCAGGTCGAGGGCCGGCCTGGCCGCGCACTCCATGCCCACCTCGGACGGCGCCGCCCGCGCGCGGAGTTGCTCGATCACCGCCACCAGGAAGTGCTCGATCGGACCCAGCGGGTTCACCTCGCCATTGGGCGGCGCGATCCGTCCCGACCAGCCCTCGCCCGGCAGGGCGGCGGCGGCCCTTGTCGCGTCCTGCAGGGCCCGGCGCGCATCCTCCCGGTCGCCCAGCACCTCCATCAGCCGCGTCTCGAGCCCGCGCCCGCGCCGGCCCCGGCCCTCCGGCCCCCGGATCCAGCGGCGCAGCTCCGCCGCCTCCGCCCCCGACAGCGCCGCGGAGAAAGCCGCGTCGGCGGCGTCGAACAGGTGGTGTCCTTCGTCGAACACGATGCGCTTCAGCTGCGTGGTCTCGCCGTCGGCCTTGGACCCCCGCGCCGCCCGGGCGCCGTCGAACGCCGCCTGGGTCAGGACCAGGGCGTGGTTGGCGATCACCAGGTCGGCCTTGCGCGAGGCGCGGATCGCCTTCTCGACGAAGCAGGTCCGGTAGTGGGCGCAGCCGGCATGGATGCACTCGCCGCGCCGGTCGACCAGGTTGGCCGGGCTCGCCTGCCCCGCCGGCCCGACCTGGAACAGCCCATGAAGCCAGGCCGGATAGTCGCCGCCGGTCATGTCGCCGTCGCGGGTGGCGCGGACCCAGCGCGCCGCCAGCCCCATGCCGATCAGGTCCGCCCCGCCGAGCTGGGCGGTGTTGGCCTGGTCCTGGAAGTTCAGCAGGCAGAGATAGTTCTCGCGCCCCTTGCGCACGACGGCCTTCTTCGCCCGCACCTTCGGGTCCGGAAAGATCGCGTGGCTCTCGCGCTCGATCTGCCGCTGCAGGGCGCGCGTATAGGTCGAGACCCAGACCGCCGGCCCGTTGGCCTCCGCCCACAGCGAGGCCGGCGCCAGATAGCCGAGGGTCTTGCCGACCCCGGTCCCTGCCTCCGCCAGCATCATGCGAGGTTCGCCCTCGCGCTCGCGCGGCTGGAAGGCGAAGGCCGCCTCGGCGGCGTATTCGATCTGGTGCGGCCGCGCCTCGTCCAGCCCCGCCCGGCCCAGCAATTCCGCCAGTCGTCCAGCCGCGGCCTGGGGATCCAGTGGCTTCGACCCCGCCTCGCCCGCCGGCGCCTGGTCCTCCCACTCGGTCACGCGGGTCCAGACATCGAGGCCCGAGGTTCTGAACATGTTGCCCACGGGCGCTGAGCGCAGGGCGGCGATCGCCGGCACGCCCCACGGCCAGCCGGCGCGCGACAGGGTCTCGGCCAGCGCCAGCGCCTCTTCCCGCGAGGGCTCCGGCGCGGCCGCCAGTTCGGCCAGCAGGATGGCGCAGGCCTGGCGCAACGCCCCGGCCTGCTCCACCGCGCCCTTGGGCTCGTCGAGCCCTAGAGCCAGGGCCAGGCCCGCCGCAGACGGCGCGCAGAACCGCGCGGGCCGCACGAAGGCGAACAGCTCCAGCGCGTCGAAGATCCCCGGCGAGCGCGGCGGGACGTTCAGGCCCAGCCGCCGCGCCGTCATGGCCGCGTGGGCCACCACCACCGGTCCATGCTCGAACAGGTCCCGCGCGTCCGGCGCCCTCAGCGCATGGGCCTCGCCGGCATGGTCCACCGCCGCGCGCGGCCCCGGCAACACGACGAGCGCGGGCGCGAGCGACAGGGCGGGGACGGAAGCGTTCACGGCGGACTCGTTAGCCGGAATCGAGCCGAAACGGAACGGGAACGATGCTGCGGCCGATGGCCCTCGCGCCGTACCATTCTTAATTTCCGAGCCTTCTCCGCCACTTGTCCACCGCGCGTCTCGCCTGCCCTTGCGGCGCCCGTTCCCCCCGCCGGCCATCTGCCGCATCATCGCGCCACGCGGACGCAGAGCCGTGGCGGAGGATGCATGCGGCGGCAAAAGGTATTGGTGCTCTATCTGGCGAACTCGGCGCTCGATGCGCCGGTGGTCGGCTGGAGCGTCTATGACGGGACGGGGCAGACGCTCCACATGGCCGGCGACAACGACCAGCCGCCCTACCGCACCGGGCTCGACGCCCTGAAGGACGGCTGGCGGCTGTTCCAGGCCTCCCAGCTCCTGCCGCACGAGAAGGGGTCGGAATTCGACCTCGCTTATCTGAAATACGAGTTCTTCTTCGAGCAGATCGTGGAGGTGGCGTGATGGATGGCCTGCCCCTGTTGAGCGCCGAGCAGATGGCGAGCTTCGTCTCGCGCGGCTTCCTGCGGTTCGACGCCGCCGTGCCCGCCGAGATCAACGACCAGTTCCTGGCCGAGATGGGCGAGATCGCCGAAGCCCTGCCGGGCCGCCGGCTGCGCGAGGCCTATGGGGAGATGATGGCGCGCGCGGGGGTGCCCGAAGTTCCCGCCGGCACGCCGCTGGACCGAGCCTATGCCCAGGGCTCGGCCATCCGCCGCCTGCTCGATTTTCCGCTGGTGGCCGGCGCGATTCGCAGTGTTGTGGGGGAGGATCCGTTCTTCGACGGCCACTTCCTGCACGTGACCCTCCCGCCCGCCTATCACGAGGGCGAGAACGTCTCCCAGCACACCCACCAGGACTCCACGATCGATCCGCGCCAGGCCTTCGATCTGCAGATCATGTACTACCCGCACGCGGTCACCCGCGAGATGGGCGGCACCCGGTTCGTGCCCGGCACCCATTTGCGCAAGGTCTCGGAGGTGGCGCTCGGCCGCTACCAGAACATTCGCGGCCAGCAGCACATGGTGTGCGAGCCAGGCACCCTGCTCTTCCTGCATTCGGGGATCTGGCATGGCGGCGGGGTCAATCTGGCCGACCGCACCCGGACCATGTTCAAGGTCCGCATCAATCCGTCGAAGAGCCAGCAGCGCCAGTTCGACGTCGCGACCCTCAAGCCGCAATCGGCCCAGCGTCCGATCTTCTATGTGAAGGGCCGCCTGCCGGCCGGCGTCGAGCAGATCCTGATGACGCCCGAGCCCTGGTTCGAGCAGGACACCGGCCGTCTTGAGTTCGTCAATCGCATCAAGTTGTGGCGATACCTGACGAACGACCCGACCTACGACGCCGACTACTGGCTGACGCGGCTGGAGAACCTGGCGGAGGCCTAGCGCCATGGCGCCCTCCCCCGTGGGGAGAGGGCGCGGACGGCGTCAGTGCGCCTGCGTCTCCGACGCCGGCTCCTGGCTGATCTCTTCCAGGGTCTTGCCGACCTGCTTGGCGCCGTAGTCCAGGGCGATGTCGCCCAGCGACAGGATGCCGACCAGGGCGCCCTTCTCGCCGGTCACGACCAGACGGCGGATCTGGTGGCTGGCCATCTTGCCAGCGGCGTCGGCGACGTTGGTCTCTTCGCTGACCGTCTGGACGCCCTCGGTCATCACCTCGGAGACCGGCGTGTCCAGGCTGCCGCCCTCGGCGACGACGCGCAGGACGATGTCCCGATCGGTGACCAGGCCCACGACCTTGCCGTCCTCGACCACCGGCACGGCGCCGGAATCGACGTTGGCCATCACGGACGCGACCTTGCGGATCGGGTCGACGAGGCGGGCGGTTGCGACCTGGGCGGTCATGACTTCGGCGACTCTCATGGGGTCCTCCTGTTTCAGGGCCGGCAGGAGAACCCCTCTGAACGCGACCCGTTCCGAAAATAGCTAGGCCGCTTCGGTCAGGACCTCGTCGAGCCGCTCGTAGCTGCGGGCCACGCCGCCGGCCATGCCGGTGGCCAGCACCATGTCGCGGGTGGCCTTGTCGTTGAACCGCTGGACCAGGGTCAGCTTCGTCCCCGAACCCTCGGCCTCGATCAGGTTGATCACCAGGCTGTCGCCGCTCTCCTGGTCGTCCGGGCGTTCGGAGTTGACGATCCGGCCGAAGGGCTCGATCTCCTTGTATTCACCGATGAAACCGAACTCCTGGCCACTTTCGTCATTGCGCCAGCGGTAGTGGTAGGCGCCGCCGACGCGCAGGTCGATCTCGCAGACCGGCATCGACCAGCCGTCCGGTCCG
>CAMFIW010000256.1 GCA_945952355.1 uncultured Phenylobacterium sp.
CCATAGTACCAACGGTTCTGGTAGTAGTAGCCGTTGTTGCGGCCCTGGTTCCAGTCGCCGTATCCATGGTCCCAGCGGCCATAGGTCTTGTCGCCTTGGTCCCAGCGCCCGGTGTTGCGCGGGTCCGGGGCGGGCCGGCCATGCTGCCGTTCCCAGTTTCGGCGACGGCCGTCGTCACGGTGATCGTCGCGCGGGTCGGCGTGCGCGACCGTCGCGGCCATAGCCATCGGCCCGGCCAGGATGGCCGCCGCGGCAAGGCTCAGGATCAGTCGCTTCATGACATGTCTCCGTCGAAGGGTCCCTCGGGGACGGGGGGACCATGCAACGCACCGCCTGAACTTGACCTGAACGGAACAGCAGGCGCGGGCGTCGCGCAACCACTGTCCGGCGCCGCTCGAGGCCAATCGCAGCTAAGCCCAAATCGGGCATAGTCCGTTAACCGCGCCGATACGGAGTTTTCCGCCTAGTAAATATCGTGATTTCTTCAACAATTGCGACGAAAGCGCACATCGCGCGCGTTTAACTATATGTTCAGTGCGCATCGACTTTCCTGCACCCAGGAGGCCGAAAAGCAGACGCCAGAACGGTGTCGGGCGGCCTGGGATTAGGGGAACGACGTCATGCTCACGAGCGTGGAATCGGAACAAATGCTGCCTTTGCCGAGCGCGGACGCCACCGGTGACGAGCTCTTCAAGCTGGGTCTGCTGTACTCGACGGGCCAGGGCGGCGCGCCGCTGGACTACGTGTCGGCGCACATGCTGTTCAATCTGGCGGCCATGCGCGGCTCGACCGAAGCCAAGATCTACCGCAAGGAACTGAGCCAGGAGATGGCCTCCGACGAGGTCGCCGAAGCTCAGCGCGCCGCGCGGGAATGGCTGGCCCACGGCTGAGGCCTCGGCCGATCGTCGCGCCCCGCCTCAGCGGGTCGTGCGGCCGACGGCGTAGCTGAAGCCGAGCTGCAACGGCGACATGTCGCGGATGTACTGCTGGACCGCCAGATTGGCGTTGGCGACTCCGCTCTTCGGCACATAGACGATGTCGAACCGGCGCAGGGGCACCAGATCTGCCGCGCCGGATTTCAAACCCCGCTTCAAATTGACCCTGCGGATCATGCCGCGCCCGTCCGGTCCACGCCGGATGATGATCACGTCCGTCCGGCCGGCCGTGTTCACGAAGTCGCCGGCCTGGATGATGGCGCGCAGAGCGTCGCCGTCGCCGACCAGATCATAGACTCCCGGATTGCGCACCTCGCCGCCGACGAACACCTTGAGCGGGGCGGCGCGCGGACTGACCTCCACCTCGGGCCTAAGGAGCTGGCTGGCATAGGCTTCTCCCAAGGTGGCGCGCAAATCGTCCACCGTACGGTCCGCCGCCATGACGGCGCCGATCAGGGGCAGGGTGATGCGGCCGTCCGGCTGCACCACCACGGTCTTGCTGAGCTCGGGCGCCGTCGGCAGGGTCACCTCGATCTCGTCGCCCGGATAGAAGCGATAGGGCGGCTCGTAGTCGCTCCAGCTCGCATAGGGGATGTCGCCGAAGGTGCTCGGGCCCGCGCCGGGCGGGGCCGGCTCGTCGCGAACGCCGAGCAGGTCCATGTGGGGAAGGTGTCGTCCGCCGCAGCCGGCCAGGGCCAGGCCGACGAGGGCCAGCGGGACAAGGCGGAAAGTGCGGGTGGCGAGCATGGCGGAAAGGTTAAGGAGAATGGGTAATGGATCGTTAATCGTACCCGGCGACGGTTCGCCCGTAAGGGCTAGAACGGTCGGATTCTCATGGCGGCGCCAGGCGTTTGGACAGATCAGCCGCGGGGCGCCCCGTCGAGCCTTGCTCGGCTGCGCTATGGACCGACCGACATCGCCGCCCTGATGTGGCGCGAGCGCTGGCTCATGCTGGCCGTCTTCGCCGCGATCTTCGTTCTGGGTCTTGCGGCGGCCCTGACCCTCAAGACCAAGTACCCGGCCTATTCCAGCGTTCTCGTGCGGCTCGGCCAGGAATACGTCTACGAGCCCAGGGCGGGCGACGCGGCTCGCGGCGCCGTGCCCGACTCGGACCAGCTCATCCAGTCGGAGACCGAGATCCTCGGCTCGGCCCAACTGAAACAACAGGTGATCGAACGGCTCGGGCTGGCCGCCATCTTCCCCGACATGGCCGCCAAGTACGCCAGCGCCGATCCGGCCCAGAAGAAAAAGATCATGGCCCAGGCGGTCCACGCCATGGAGACCGCCACCAAGATGGAGACCGCACCGGACGTGCCGATCATCAAGATCAGCTACGAGGCTGACGACCCGGACCGCGCGGCCAAGGTGTTGAACACTCTGCTTGAGGAATATCTCAGTTACCGCCGCTCGGTGCTCGGCGGGGTGGACGCACCAGCCCTGGAGCAACAACGCAGCGCCTTCGAAGCGCGCCTGGCCGACGTCGACCGCGCCTATGGCGACTTCCTGACGGCCAACAACATCGGGGACTTCGTGGCTGAGAAGGCCTCGCTGTCTCAGTTGCAGGCCCAGATCGAGCAACAGAGTCTGGCCAATGATGCGCAGCTGCGCGACCGCATGGGTCGCCTCGCGACGTTGAGCGGCCAGCTTGCGGGGGTCGCCCCGGAAATTGGCCTCTATCGCGACATCTCCAGCGCCGCCAACGACAAGCTCGCCGCCCTCAAGGTGCAGCGCGAGGACCTGCTGTCGCGCTATCGCAACGACTCGCGGCCGGTTCAGGAGCTCGACGCCCAGATCGCGCAGCTCGAGGCGGGGATGAACGCCGGCCGCACCCGGGGCGATGGGGCCAAGCGCATGGGGGTCAATCCAGTCTATCAGACGATCCAGACCGAGAAGATCCAGCTCACGGCCGAGGTCGCGGCCCTGAAGCAGGCCTCGGCCGCCCTTTCCGGACAACTCGACGACTTGTCCAAGCGCCGGTTGAAGCTCGCGGCGCTGGAGCCGAAATTCCAGGAGCTAAGCCTCGACCGCGAGGTCCTCCAGGCCAATGTGCGCGACCTGACGGTGAAGGAAGAGCAGGGGCGCGCCGCCCAGGGGCTCGTCACCAAGGCGAGCGACAACATCCGCGTGGTCAGCCGCGCCACACCGCCGGTGAAGGGCAAGAGCCTGAAGAAGCCGGTGGCGATCCTGGCCCTGCTGTTCGCCGCCTTCACCGCGCTGTGCGTGGGCCTGGTCCGCGCGCTTCTGCGGCCGGGCCTGGCGACGCCGGCCTCGGCGGAGCGCACCTACGACCTGCCGGTCCTGGCGACCGCGCCGCTGAAGGTGTGAGGCGCTTTACAAACCTGGCGGGGGGCGTACCCGTTCGTCCCTGGCCGGTTTGCAGTTAGCTTGGGCCGTGCGCGTGCGGCGATTCGAGACATGGTGGATTTGAGCGCCGAGATGGGGGAGCTGTGGCGGGCGCTCGGCGCGTCCGCGCCCGGTCGCGCGCGCATCGTCCAGGTGGTTGCCGCACGTCGAGGGGAGGGAACCTCGACCGTGGCCCGCGAACTGGCGCTGCACGCCGCCGGCCGCCAAAGGCGCACCACCTGGTTGGTCGACCTGGATCTCGCCACCTCGCCGCAGCAGGCCGCTATCGCGGCCGAGCCGGAGCGCTATGGCGCGCTTGGCGACGCCGCCGCAGCCAGCCCTGACGGGTCGGTCTTCTACACCGTGCAGCCGCCGACCCGGACGGCCGATGGGACGGCCTGGCCCGACGCGGGTTTTCTCACCGCCCAGCAGGTCGGCCCGGCGCGCCTTTGGGTGACCCGGTTTCGGCGCGAGGTGATGCAGCCGGGCCAAACGGTACACGTCCTGCCACACGGCCACTATTGGGCCGCCCTGGCCCGCCACTGCGACCTCATCGTCGTCGACTGCCCTTCGATCGACCGGTCCAAGGCGGCGCTCACGCTCGCGCCCTTCATGGACCAGACCGTACTGGTGGTCGCCGCCGAGCAGGCGGACGTGAAGGCGCCGGCCGCCTTGCGCGACGCGATCGGCGAGGCCGGCGGCAAGGTGGCGGGCCTGTTCCTCAATCGCTTGACCGCGGAGCCGCCCGGCTTCCTGAAGGCGCTCGGCCTGTGATCGTCTGGGCCGAACCGGCGGCCCGCCCCGGCGCTTCGCCAACCCCATTGCGCGCGTTCGCCTTCGGGGCCTCGGTCTTCATCATCCTGATCTTCAGCCAGGCGTGGGTGTTCCCCATCCTCGGCGACAAGGGGGACCCGTCGGCCAGCGGCCTGGTGCGCGCCCTGTTCCTGCCGGCCTATGCGGCGGCGCTGTTCCTGCTCGCCCTTGCGCCTTTGCGCACGGCCGCGGCCGCGGTCCGCCAGCCCTTTCTGCTGATGCTCCTGGCGCTGGTCGCCGTGTCGCTGCTCTGGTCGGTGGAGCCGGACCAGACCATCCGCCGGGTGGTGGCGCTCTACATGACCACCCTGGGCGGCGTGGTGTTGGGCGCCCGCTACCGGTGGGCGGACCTAGCCGAGGTCCTGGCCTGCGCCTACGCGATCCTGATCGCCATCGCGATCGTCGTCAGCCTCGTCGTGCCCTCGATCGGGGTCATGCACGAGCTGTTCCCGGGGGCCTGGCGCGGCGTCTGGACCGAGAAGAACGATCTTGGCGGCCATATGAGCCTCGGCTTCTGTATCCTGGCCGGCGCGGCCATGCTCAATCCGAAGCGGGCGAGGCTGTGGTGGCCGTTCGCGGGCCTGGCGATCTTCCTGATCCTCATGTCGACCTCCAAGACCTCGCTGGTCTCCGTCGCCATAGGCGTGGGCGCCCTGATGTTCGTGGTGCTGGTTCGCCGTGGACCGGTGGCGGGCGTCGCCGCGACCTGGCTGGGCGTGGTCGGCATCGCGGTGGTGGCGGCGGCGGCCCTGTTCGCGTCGGACGTCCTGCTGGGTCTCCTCGGAAAGGACGCCACCCTGACCGGACGGACCAAGATCTGGGCGGCGATTCTCCGGCAGATCCATGAACGGCCCTGGACCGGGTTCGGCTATGGCGCGGTCTGGGACGAGACGGGCGCCTGGGGGCCCCTGGCCTGGATCGTGAAGGACGCCGGGTTCCGGCCGCACCACGCCCACAACGCATGGCTCGAACAGTGGCTGGGGCTCGGCCTTGGCGGCCTCGTGCTCTTCGCCCTGACCTACGCCCAGACCCTGGTCGCCGCGATCGTCGCGGCCTATCGGGACAAGGGCGCCTATCTCGCCCTGCCGTTTCTCGTCGTCTACAGCCTGATGTCACTGCTGTCTCTTATACACATCTCCGAGCCCACGAGACTAGGCATGATCT
>CAMFIW010000257.1 GCA_945952355.1 uncultured Phenylobacterium sp.
CTACACACTGCATATCGTCGGCAGCGTCAGATGTGTATAAGAGACAGCTTCGACGCCTGCCTGCGGGGCGATCCGTCGCCCGCCCAAGTCGCCGCGGCGCTGACCGCCATGCGGATGCGCGGCGAGACGATCGGCGAGATCACCGCCTGCGCGCGGGCCATGCGCAAGGCGGCGATCCATATCGAACCGCCCTACCCGACCATCGACGTGTGCGGCACCGGCGGCGACGGCCTGCACACCCTGAACATCTCCACGGCCGTGGGCTTCGTGGCCGCAGGCGGTGGGCTGAAGGTGGCGAAGCACGGCAACCGGGCCATGTCCTCGCGCTCCGGCACCGCCGACGTGTTGGCCGAACTGGGCATAGACCTTTCGGCTCCGGCGGACCGGCAGCTGCAGGCGCTGGACGAGGCCGGCCTCTGCTTCATGTTCGCGCCGGCGCACAACGGCGCCATGCGCCACGTCTCGCCGATCCGCTCGGAGCTTGGCTTTCGGACGATCTTCAACCTGCTGGGCCCGCTGACCAATCCGGCCGGCGCCAAGCGCCAGGTGGTGGGCGTGTTCGCCGAGCGCTGGGTCGCGCCCCTGGCTCAGGTGCTAGGCGCCCTGGGCGCCGAGCGGGCCTGGGTCGTGCATGGCGGCGGCATGGACGAGATGACCACCACGGGCGAGAGCGCCGTGGCCGAATGGCGCGATGGCCAGGTGCGGCTGTTCGCGATCACGCCCGAAGCGGTGGGGCTCCCGCGGGCCGCGCTCGCGGACCTAACGGGTGGCACGCCGGCGGAAAACGCCCAGGCGCTGCGCGAGCTGCTGGCCGGCAAGACCGGCCCCTACCGCGACATCGTGATGCTCAACGCCGCCGCCGCCTTCCTGGTGGGCGAGAAGGTGGAGACGGTGCGCGAGGGCGTGGAGCTCGCCGGCAAGGTGATCGACGACGGCCGCGCCCAGGCGGTGCTCGACAGGCTGTGCGCGGTGACCGGGGCGCCGGCGTGAGCGACATCCTGGAGAAAATCGCCGCCTACAAGCGCGTGGACGTCGCGGCGCGGAAAACGGCGCGCTCGTATACTGACCTGGAGGGCGCAGCCTTCGGGGCCAGCGCGCCGCGGGGATTCAAGGCGTCCCTGGGGCGGGCTCACGCGCCCGGCCGTCTCGCCCTGATCGCCGAGATCAAGAAGGCCTCGCCCTCCAAGGGCCTGATCCGCTCCGACTTCGATCCACCCAGCTTGGCCAAGGCCTACGAGGCCGGCGGGGCGGCATGCCTGTCGGTGTTGACCGACACGCCGAGCTTCCAGGGGGCCGACAGCTATCTGACGGCCGCGCGCGAAGCCTGCGCCCTGCCCTGCATCCGCAAGGAGTTCCTGGTGGACGGCTGGCAGGTGGCCGAATCGCGCGCACTGGGCGCCGACGCGATCCTGGTGATTCTGGCCATGGTCGACGATTCGCTTGCCGCCGAGCTGCTCGCCGAGGCCGCGCGATTCGGCATGGACGCCCTGGTCGAGGTGCATGACGAGGTCGAGATGGCGCGGGCCGGAGCGCTCGGCGCGAGCCTGGTCGGTGTGAACAACCGCGACCTCCGGACCTTCGAGATCGACCTCGCAAACACCGAGAAACTGGCGGCCCTGGCGCCTGCAAACGCCTTGCTGGTCACGGAAAGCGGCATCTTCACGCCCGCCGACGCCGCGCGGCTGGAAAACGCGGGCGCCAAGGCGATGCTGGTCGGCGAAAGCCTGATGCGCCAGGCGGATGTCACCGCCGCGACCCAGGCCCTCTTGGGATGATTTTGCCCCGGATCGCGGGTCAACTTGACATTAACTAAGAACACCTAGAGAACACGACCAAGGGTTTTCGCTTTGTTCTCAAGGGCTCCAGGCCATGCTCACCCGCAAGCAACACGAACTGCTCATGTTCATCCACGAGCGGATCAAGGAGACGGGAGTCTCCCCTTCGTTCGATGAGATGAAGGAAGCGCTGGACCTGGCTTCGAAGTCCGGAATCCACCGCCTGATCACCGCCCTGGAAGAGCGCGGCTTCCTGCGCCGCCTGCCCCACCGAGCCCGAGCGCTTGAGGTGGTGAAGCTGCCTCAGCAGGCGACGACAGCGGCGCCGCCCAAGGGCCGCGCGCCGTTCAAGCCACAACTGGTTGAGCCTGGCGAAGCCGGCGCGGGCCTGACCCCAGCCAACGACGTGCGCGAGCTTCCAGTGCTGGGCAAGATCGCGGCGGGTACGCCGATCGAGGCGATCCAGCAGGAACGTGACCGCCTGCCGGTGCCGGAGACCATGCTGGGCGCCGGCGAGCATTTCGTCCTCGAGGTGCAGGGCGACTCGATGATCAACGCCGGCATCCTGGACGGCGACTATGTCGTGATCCGCCGCTCGGACTCGGCGACGTCGGGCGACATCGTCGTCGCCCTCGTCATGGGCGAGGAAGCCACCCTGAAGCGCCTGCGCAAGAAGGGCGCCTCGATCGCCCTGGAAGCGGCCAACCCAGCCTATGAGACCCGCATCTTCGGTCCCGACCAGGTGCAGGTTCAGGGCCGGCTGGTCGGCCTGATCCGCCGCTACCATTAGGACTATTCGTCCTCGGTGACGCCCCGCGTCCAGGGGCGGTCGCCACGGAGGGGCTGGGCCCAGACGACACGCCAGCGGCCGCCCGCCTGGCGATAGAGCTCGGCCGAGCCGCCACGCTCGAAGTCGCGCGCGGTGAGCAGCAGCGCCTTCGGGCAAGCTGCCGGATCGGCGTCGCCACGCAGGATGATCACCTCGGAATAGGCGCAGAAGGCCGGCAGCTTCTTGTCGACGGTAGAACTGCGGCGGGTCCACGCCGCAGCGACGCGTGGGGCAGAGGCGCCGGTGCGTGGCATGCAGGACCAACGGTCGCAGTCATAATCGGCGTTGCGCGCGGCCAGGGGATCGGCGGGCTGTTCCAAACCCCGGCGCCGGGCCCAGACCTGGGCGGCGAACAGCTTGACGTCGGTGCGGTAGAGGATCGCGGTCGCGCCCTCGCGAACGGCCATGGCCGACGCGTCGGCGGACACCCAGAGGTCCGGCGACGGCGGTCGCGGCGCAAAGCTGACCGCCAGGGCCATGGGTAGGCCCAGCCAGCGCAGATGGCCGCGCCATAGGCACATCCAGAGTATCCCCAGAAAGGCGGTCGCCAGGGTCCAGGCCGGCGCGGCGGCCACCGTCATCTGTGCGTGCGGCAGGCTCGCTGTCGCCTCTGCGATGCGATTCATCAGCCATATGGCGAATCCCGCCGCCTTCAGTGGCCAATGACCAAGGTCCAGCGGCGTCAGGACCGCCCCGATCGCGAGCGCCGGCATCATCAGGAAGCTCGAAATGGGCTCGACGAGCAGATTGCTGACCAGGCCGAAGGTCGAGATCCGGTTGAAGTGCTGCAAGGCGAAGGGGCCGGTGGCGAGCCCCGCGACGAAGCTGGCCGCCAGGCTGGCCGCGAACAGGGTTCCCGCACACTGGATCAGGCGGATCGGCCAGGGCACGGAGATCTCTCGCGTCGGCCGGGGCCAGGCTTCCGCCAGGGCGACGAGAGCCGCCGTGGCGGCGAAGGACATCTGGAACCCGGGCTCGGTCACGGCCTCGGGCTGCAGGGCGAGAATGACGATCGCCGACACGGCCAGGGTCCGCAGGCTGATCGCGCGGCGGTCGAACAGGATGGCGGCGAAGGCGGCCGCCGCGGTGATGGCCGACCGCTCCGCTGGGTTCGGCGCGCCGGACAGCACCAGATAGCCCAGCACCGCCGCCATGCCGACCACGGCGGCGGCCTTCTTGCCAGGAATCCGCAAAGCCGCCCACGGCCAAGCGGCAAACAGCAGGCGAACGGCGGCGAAGGTGAACCCGCCGACGATGGCCATGTGCAGCCCGCTGATCGAGATGATGTGGGCCAGGCCAGCGGCGCGCAGCGCCTCCACCTGCGCCTTGGGAACGAAGGCGTCGTGACCGGTGACCATGGCCGCGGCGAGACCGCCCTCCTCCGGGCCCAGGTCGTCGACGATCCGGCGGGCGAGATCCCAGCGGGCGGCGTTGATCCGCATCTGCCAGGCCAGTCGCCAGGGAGGCTTCGCTTTCAGCCCGGTCGGCTCGGGCGGCCGTAGGGCGAACCCCACGCCGCCCACGCTGTCGTAGAATGCGTCGCGCGCGAAGTCGTAGGCTCCGGGGCTGGCCGGCGGCGGGGGCGGATTAATCATGCCGCGGATTCGTATGGGTGTTCCGGGCGCCGGCAGAGGCGCATCGGCCTTCAGCGTCATGCGGATGCGGATCGGCGTCTCGGCCGGCGACAGGCCAGAGACCCAGGTCGGGGCGAGCAGCAGGCGTTGGCCGCCCTGACCCGGGCTCGCGATATCGACCACGTACGCCTCGATGGTTGCGACGCCGAGGGACGCCGGGACGACCGGCGCGCGGACCCGTTCGGTGCGCAGCTTGGCCGCCGCGAAACCACCGAGGCCGAAGGCGAGCAAGGCGATCGCGATCGTCGCCGGGCGCGCGGCCCGGACCCGTCCCCTCGCAAGGCCCAGCACCCCGGCGATCGCCAGGATCAGCCAGGCCAGCCAGGCGGCGGGCTCTCGCGGCAATGCGAAGTAGACGGCCGAGCCGCAGCCCAGCGCGACCGGGGTCCATAGGCTCCAGCGGTCGAGCTGGGCCGCGGCCTCCTCGCGCGCGACGGCCAGCAGGGCGCCGAGGCTAGGAGGCCTCGGAAAACGCGTGCTAAGAGGCGCGGCAATTGCGCCGGCCCCCGCCGGCGCGCCATCTCCGACCGTTGCAGCCTCGATGTCCGACCGCCCCGTCGTCACCCGTATCGCCCCCTCGCCCACCGGCGACATGCATATTGGCACCGCCCGCACGGCGCTTTTCAACTATTTGTACGCAAAGCACACGGGCGGCACGTTCTTGTTGCGCATTGAAGACACCGACCGCGAGCGCTCGACCGAGGCGGCGGTAAAGGTGATCTTCGACGGCATGGCCTGGCTCGGCATGACGCCGGACGCCGAGCCGGTCTTCCAGGCCTCCCGCGCCGATCGGCATCGCGCCGTGGCTTTGGAGATGCTGGAGCGCGGCGCGGCCTATCGCGACTACATGACGCCCGAAGAGCTGGAAGCCGAACGCGAGGTCGCGCGCGCCGAGGGCCGCGTGGTGCGCTCGCCCTGGCGCGACCTGTCCCCCAACGATGCCCCGGACCGGCCGTTCGTCGTGCGCTTGAAAAGCCCGCGCGACGGCGAGACGGCGGTCGAGGACCTCG
>CAMFIW010000258.1 GCA_945952355.1 uncultured Phenylobacterium sp.
CCTCGATGTCGCGCAGCATGACGATGTCGTCATAGCCCTGCACGTCCTCGAAGGTGCGCGAGAGTTCCTTGGCCGGGTCGAGCTTGTATCCCTCGAACCATTCGCCGTAGGCGTCGACCACGCGCTTGGGGGTGTCGATCACGCCTTCGCGGCGCGGATCGTCGCCAGCCCAGGCGATCAAGGTGCGCACCGCCTCCATGGCTTCTTCACGGGTGGGCCGCTTGACGGCTTCAAGATCAACGCCGGGAGCGCCGACGAGGGTTCGGTCGCGAGCAGGTGCGTCCATGATGTGAGAGGTTCTTTCCAGGGCTGAGTTGCGCCGGGACGAAGGTCCCGGAAAAGACGCGTGGCCACCCTTCCAATACGGCCGGAACCTGTGGGTGCTACCCGTGGCTTCCCGGCCAGACCGACTGTATATGGGGCCAAGCCCTTACCCGGCAACCGTCACGCTACGTCAAAACCAAAGAGTCTTATGTCCCTCGCCCTCCACGACACCATGGCCCGCGCAAAGCGGCCCTTCGTTCCTCGCGATCCCAAGCGGGTGACGATGTATGTCTGCGGGCCGACGGTCTACAACTTCGCCCACATCGGCAACGCCCGGCCCGTGGTGGCTTTCGACGTGCTGTTCCGCCTGCTGCGCCACACCTACGGGGCGGATGCGGTGATCTATGCGGCGAACGTCACCGACGTGGACGACAAGATCAACAAGAAGGCCGCCGAGGAAGGCGTGCCGATCTCGACGATCACCGAGCGCTATCTCGCCGTCTACAACGAGGACATGGCGCGGCTCGGCGCGCTGCGGCCCACGCACCAGCCACGCGCCACCCAGACCATGGACGCCATCGTCGAGATGATCGGCAAGCTGGTGGCCAAGGGCGCCGCCTACGCCGCCGAAGGCCATGTGCTGTTCAACACCCAGGCCTATTCCGACTACGGCAAGCTGTCGGGCCATCCGATGGAGGACATGATCGCCGGCGCCCGCGTCGACGTCGCGCCCTACAAGCAGCACCCGGCCGACTTCGTGCTCTGGAAGCCCTCGAAGGAGAACGAGCCGGTCTGGGAAAGCCCCTGGGGCCCCGGCCGTCCGGGCTGGCACATCGAGTGCTCGGCCATGATCGAGCAGAGCCTCGGCCTGCCGATCGACATCCACGGCGGCGGCATCGACCTGCTGTTTCCGCACCATGAGAACGAGATGGCCCAGGGCGTCTGCGCCCATGACGACCACTCGATCGGCTATTCGAATTTCTGGATGCACAACGGCTTCCTGAACTTCGGCGACGAGAAGATGTCGAAGAGCCTGGGCAATGTCGCCCTGGTCCACGACCTTGTGCAGCAGGCGCCGGGCGAGGCCCTGCGCTGGGCCCTGCTCGTCGGCCACTATCGTGCCCCGCTCGAATGGACCGAGGCGCTCATCGAGCAGTCGAAGAAGGCGCTCGACCGGCTCTATGGCGCGCTCCGCCGGGCCAGCGAGGTCAAGGCCGAGGCGACCGGGCCGAACGTGGCCTTCCTCGCCGCCCTGGAGGACGACCTCAACACGCCGGCCGCCATGGCCGAGCTGTTCGCCATGGCCACCGCCCTGGAGACCGCCAAGGGCGACGACCGCGCCTACGCCAAGGGCGAACTGCTGGCCTCGGCCAATCTGATGGGCTTCCTGTTCGACGATCCCGAGGCCTGGTTCCAGGCGGGCGTCAGCGAGGAGCTGCGCGGCAAGATCGACGGCCTGATCGCCGAGCGCGTCGCCGCGCGCGCCGCCAAGGACTGGGCCGCCGCCGATCGCATCCGCGCCGAACTCACCGCGTTGAACGTGGAGGTGATGGACAATCCCACCGGGGCGACGTGGCGGATCAAGGAGCAGGCCTGATGGTCGGCAAGCCCGGGGAAATGTTCAGCGTCGCCGCCGGCTTCAAGTTCAACGGCGGCGGGGCGGCAGGCTCGGGGCCGCCGAAGATCGAGCACCGGATCGGCATCGAGGCGCCGGCCGACGTCGTCTGGGAGATCCTGGCCGACATCCCCGGCTGGGAGAGCTGGAACCCGCTCTATCCGAAGGCTTCCGGCGTGCTCCGCATCGGCGACGCTCTCGATCTGACGGTGGCGATCCCCGGCGAGCCGCATCGGGCGATCCGGCCGGTGATCGTCGACTGGGTGCCGCGCGACCAGATCCACTGGCAGCTTTCCATGATGGGCGGCCTGGTGCGCTCGGTGCGCTACCTGGAGCTGGAGGTGCTGGGCGACAGCAACGTGATCTTCTCGAACGGCGAGATCTTCGCGGGCCTGCTCGGGCCGATGATCGCCAACTCCAAGCGCCGCGCGATCCGCAAAGGCTTCGCGGCGCTCGGCGAAGCCCTGGCCGCCAAGGCCGAGGCGGAATGGCGCGCGCGGGGCGGAGCCCCTACATCAGCGGCATGATCGACGACCTCTATTCGGCGAAGCTGCTGAAGCTGGCGGCCAACCTGCCCCATGCCGGCCGCCTCGCCGCGCCCCAGGGGTCGGCCGAGAAGGTGTCGAAGCTGTGCGGCAGCCGCGTGGTGGTCGATGTCGCCGTCGAGGGCGACGTGGTCAGCGACTTCGCCCAGGACGTGAAGGCCTGCGCGCTGGGCCAGGCCTCGGCCTCGGTGCTCGGCGCCCATGTGCTGGGGGCCAGTCTGGCCGAGCTGGAGTTGGCCCGGGATCAGTTTCGCGCTATGTTGAAAGACGGCGGACAACCGCCGCAAGGACGTTTTTCGGATCTCTCGATGCTCGCCCCGGTGAAGGATTATCCCGCCCGACACGCCTCGACGCTGCTCGCGTTCGAGGCCGCCGTCGACGCTGTCCGCCAGGCGACGATGCGAACTAGCCGCGCCGGCGCGGCTTGATCCAAGCACCCCCGCGGGCTAATCGCGACGATTGAATCGCAGCCCTGCGAGCCGGCATGAAACTCTACGAACTCTGCGTCAGGGGCGCGTTGCGCGCCTACAAGCTGACGCTTTCGCCCCTGATCGGGCGCCAATGCCGGTATCTGCCGACCTGTTCGGAATATGCGGCCGAGGCCCTGATCCTTCACGGCGCCTGGCGCGGCTCCTGGCTCGCCGCCAAGCGCGTGTGTCGCTGCAATCCCTGGGGAGGCTCGGGCTACGACCCGGTTCCCCAACCGCGCGGAACAACCCCCATTGAACCGGGGAGCTCCGCCCGGACATGGACGTGTGAAACATGATCGATCTGATTTTCCCCGACGGCTCGCACCGTCAATTCGAGGATGGCGTCTCCGGACGCGACGTCGCCGCCTCCATCGCCAAGTCGCTCGAGAAGCGGGCCCTGCTCGTGAAGCTCGACGGCGAACTGCGTGACCTCGACCGCGCGCTCGAAAAGGGCGGCAAGTTCGAGATCCTCACGCGCGACAGCCCCGAGACGCTAGAGACGATCCGCCACGACGCCAGCCACGTGATGGCCGAGGCGGTGCAGGAGCTGTTCCCAGGCACGCAGGTCACCATCGGTCCGGCCATCGAGGACGGCTTCTACTACGACTTCGCCCGCGAAACGCCGTTCAGCCTGGACGACCTGGCCAGCATCGAGCAGCGGATGAAGGAGATCGTCGACCGCGACGAGAAGATCGAGCGCGAGGTCTGGGACCGCGACGAGGCCATCGCCCACTTCAAGTCGATCGGCGAGGCCTACAAGGCCGAGATCATCTCCGACCTGCCCAGGGACGATACGATCACGGTCTATCGCCAGGGGCAGTGGAAGGACCTGTGCCTGGGGCCGCACCTGCCGTCGACGAAACACGTGGGCAAGGCCTTCAAGCTGATGAAGCTGGCTGGCGCCTACTGGCGCGGCGACCACCGCAACGCCCAGCTTCAGCGAATCTACGGCACGGCCTGGGCCTCGGAAGCCGATCTGGAAGCGCACCTGAAGCGCCTCGAGGAGGCCGAGAAGCGCGACCACCGCAAGATCGGCCGGGCCATGGACCTCTTCCACCTGCAGGAAGAGGGCAAGGGGATGATCTTCTGGCATCCCAAGGGCTGGACGCTCTACCGGACGCTGGAATCCTACATGCGCCGCCGGCTGGACGACGACGGCTACGTGGAGGTCAAGGCGCCCCAGATCATGGACCGGGTGCTCTGGGAGCGTTCGGGCCACTGGGAGAAGTTCGGCCAGAACATGTTCACCTGCGAGACGACGGAAGGCGAGCTTCTGGCCGTTAAACCGATGAACTGTCCGGGGCACGTCCAGATCTTCAACTACGGCCAGAAGAGCTATCGCGACCTGCCGCTGCGCATGGCGGAGTTCGGCGCGTGCCACCGGTACGAGCCCTCCGGCGCCCTGCACGGCATCATGCGGCTGCGCGCCTTCACCCAGGACGACGCTCACATCTTCTGCCGCGAGGACCAGATCGAGGCGGAATCCACGAAGTTCGTGCGCCTGCTGGAGAGCGTCTATGCCGACTGCGGCCTGGAGCTGCACTCGGTGAAGCTCGCCCTGCGGCCGGAGCTGCGCTTCGGCACGGACGAGGTGTGGGACGTGGCCGAGTCCAAGCTCGAGCGTGCGGCCATCGCGGCGGGCTGCGAAGTCGAGATGCTGCCGGGCGAAGGCGCCTTCTACGGGCCGAAGCTGGAGTTCCACCTGCGCGACGCGATCGGGCGGACGTGGCAATGCGGCACGCTGCAGCTCGACTATGTGCTGCCGGAACGCCTCGACGCCGAATACGTGGCCGAGGACGGCTCCAAGCAACGCCCGGTCATGCTGCACCGCGCCATCTGCGGATCGGTGGAGCGGTTCCTGGGCGTGATGATCGAAAACTTCGCGGGCGCGTTCCCTCTGTGGCTTGCGCCCACGCAGGTCGTCGTCGCCACAATTACGTCCGATGCGGACAGCTATGCTCTCCGCGTGGCCCAAGAACTGCGCGCCGCCGGCCTCCGAGTGGAGACGGATCTTCGCAACGAGAAGATCAACTACAAGGTACGCGAACACAGTCTCGCCAAGGCGCCCGTCATCGCGGTGGTGGGCCGGCGCGAGGCTGAAGAGGGCAAGGTGGCGTTGAGGCGGCTGGGTTCCGACGGTCAGACGGTGCTTTCGCTGGAGGAAGCGGCGAAGTTGCTTGCCACCGAAGCTTCACCGCCCGATGTTGCCCGGGCGACCTCGGGGGCGGTTGCTGCGCGGACTGATTCGGTCGGCGCCGAGGAGGCTGGATGAACGGCATCGCCGTACCGATCGTCGCCTACGAACC
>CAMFIW010000259.1 GCA_945952355.1 uncultured Phenylobacterium sp.
CCCGCGGCAGGGTCCGCGCCATCCGCAACGACAGCGAACCCCAGCCGCAGCCCAGTTCCAGGATCGTCTGGCCGTCGGCCAGCTCGGCATGGGCGGCCGTCTCCGACAGCGCCGCGTCCTCCGCGGCGCCCAGGCCCTCATGGCCGGTCGGATAGAGGCAGCAGGAATATTTCAGGTTCCGCCCCAGGACCTTCTGGAAGAAGGCCGCCGGAAGCTCGTAGTGCTGGGCGTTGGCCGCCTCGGCGTGCTCGGCGATCGGCCGAGCGGCCATCTCGGCGGCGAAGATCGCGGCGGCGTCGGCCGGCGCCCCCGCCAGCTGCCGCCGCGCGTTGGCCACCAGCATCTCCACCGCCGCGCGGCGCATCAGGTCGGGGATCGGCGCGCCCTCGAAGGCGTGGATGGTGGCGGCTACGAGGGACATGGGCGGGCCTCCGGGAGGGCGGAGGATCATCCCTCCGGGTCCGATACGCATGAAGCGGCGCCTCGGATGCGTCGGCTGCATCCTTCGCGGGGGGCTCTGCGTAACTCCTTCAGCCCGGAGGAGCCCCATGACCGAGATCGTCCCCTTGCATGAGCCGCGCCGCGTCGCCGTGATCGGCGCAGGGATCGCCGGCCTCTCCGCCGCCTGGCTCATGGGGCGCTCGCACAAGGTCACGGTCTTCGAGGCGGACCATCGCCTGGGCGGTCACGCCCACACGGTCGAGACGCCCGGCGGCGTACCGGTCGACACCGGCTTCATCGTCTACAACGAGCCCAACTATCCGAACTTCACCGCCCTGCTGGACCATCTGGGCGTCGCCAGCCAGCCGGCCGACATGGCGCTCTCGGTCTCCCTGGACGACGGCGCCTTCGAATACTCCTCGGCCGCCCTGTTCGCCCAGAAGAGCAACGTCTTCTCCGCCCGCTTCTGGACCATGCTGCGCGACGTCACCCGCTTCTATCGACACGGACCACGCGACCTGCCGGCCCTGGAGACGCCGCTGGTCAGCCTCGACGACTATCTGGCCCAAAAGGGCTACTGCAACGCCTTCCGCGACGACCACCTGCTGCCCCAGGCCGCCGCGATCTGGTCGACGCCCCTGGCCCAGATCGGCGCCTATCCGGCCGCCGCCCTGATCCGCTTCTTCCAGAACCACGGCATGATGCAGGTCTTCGGCCGAGGCCTGTGGCGCACGGTCACCGGCGGCAGCCGCGCCTATGTCGGCCGCCTCGCCGAAGCCATTCCCGGCGAGATCCGCCTGGGCGCCCGCATCGCCGGCCTCCGCCGCACCGCCTCCGGCGTCGAACTCCGCCACGCCGACGGCAAGGTCGAGGCCTTCGACGAGGTCGTGCTCGCCACCCACGGCGATACCGCGCTCGCCCTGCTCGACGATCCGACTCCGGCCGAGCGGCGCATCCTGGGCGCCTTTCGATATTCCAGGAACCAGGCCGTGCTGCACACCGACCCAGGCCTGATGCCGCGTCGCCGCGCCGCCTGGACGAGCTGGAACCACATCGGCCGCCGCGCCGAGCCCGGCCGCGGCTGCGTCACCTACTGGATGAACCGGCTCCAGGGCCTGAAGGCTCCGACCGACCTGTTCGTCACCCTCAATCCCGACCGCCCCATCGCGCCGGGGGCGGTGGTTCATGTCGACGTCTACGATCACCCCCTATTCGACGCCGCCGCCATCTCCGCCCAGCGCGAACTGTGGTCGCTCCAGGGCCGGTCCGGCGCCTGGTTCTGCGGCTCCTATTTCGGTCACGGCTTCCATGAGGACGCGCTGCAGTCGGGCCTGGCCGTCGCCGAGGCCCTGGCCGGCGTGCGCCGACCCTGGAGCGTGCCGGGCGAGTCCGGCCGCATCCACCTCGCCCCGCCCCAGGCCGCATGACCGCCGCCCTCTATCCGGGCGTGGTGACCCATGCGCGGCTGCGGCCCCGGCCGCACCGACTGCGCTACCGCATCTTCATGCTGGCCCTGGATCTCGACGAGTTGCCGGCCCTGCGCCGACTGCGCGCGGTCCGCCTGGGCCTGGTCGGGTTTCGCGAGCGCGACCATCTCGACGGCTCCGCCACGCCACTCAAGGTCCAGGTCGAGCGCCATCTCATCGCGGCGGGGCTCGACGGGGGCGGGCGCATCGTCCTCGTGTGCATGCCGCGCATCCTCGGGCGCGGCTTCAATCCGCTGAGCGTCTATTTCTGCTACCGTCCGGATGGTTCGCTCAGCGCCGTTCTCTACGAGGTCAACAACACCTTCGGCGGCCGCCACAGCTACCTCATCCCGGCGCCGGCTTCGGGCCTCCCCGGCCCGCCGGTCGGCAAGGCTTTCCATGTCTCGCCCTTCATGGACATGGACCTCGCATACCACTTCCGCATTGTGCCGCCCGGCGACGGGGTGGGGATCAAGGTCGACGTGGACGACGCGCGGGGCAGGGTGCTGTCCGCCGCCTTCGCCGGCCGTCGCCGCGACCTCACCGACGCCGCCCTGGTCCGCGCCTTGGCCGGCCACCCCTGGATGGTGCTCGGCGTGCTCGCCGCCATCCACTGGGAGGCGCTTAAGATCTGGCTCAAGGGCGAACGCCTCCGCCCCAGCCCGCCGGCGCCCGCGCGGCCGGTGACCCTCGCGCCGCGATAAGGTCCGTCCACGGCGGATTCGTCCGGAGCGTCAAAACACCTCTGGCGTGTCGCGCCCGCATGGGCCAAAATAGTTCGCATACCTAACGATGGAAATTTCGATGAGTGATTCCCACCCCTCGGGCGGGGGTGCGGCGTCGTCCGAGGGCCCGACTCTCTCGGACAAGGCGCACGTCGACGCCAAGGCTATGCCGCGCGTGCTTCAGCGCATCACGGCCCTAGCCTTCCGCTATCCCGGCCTCGTGGCGCTCGCCATGGCCTGCTCGCTCGGCTCGGCCCTGGCCAGCCTCGCCCTGCCGCGCCTGTTCGGCCGTTCGGTGGACCAAGCGCATCACCTGCTCATCGGGGCCGCCGCCCATCCGGAGGCCGCCCGCCACGCGCTCTTGATCTCGGCCGGCCTGATCATCGCAGCCACCATCGTCCGCGGCGTCATGACCATGCTGTCGGGCTATCTCGGCGAGTATGTCAGCCAGAAGGTCGGCTACGACCTGCGCCTGCAGTTCTTCCAGCAGCTCCAGCGGCTCTCCTTCGGCTTCCACGACCGCATCCATTCCGGCGATCTGATCACCCGCGGCATGCTCGACCTTGAGGGCGCGCGGGTCTTCATCCAAGGCGGGTTGATGCCCGTCGTCACCCTGGTCCTTCTGCTCGCATTCGCGGCCTGGGAAATGCTGTCGACCGACATCGTGCTCGGCCTGATCGGCCTGGCCTTCGTGCCGATTTCGGCCGGGGCGCTCGGCCGCATGGGCTTCCTGCTGCGGGTCACCTGGCTGCGGTTCCAGGAGCTGATGAGCGCGCTGACCCTCACCATGGAGGAGAACCTCCAGGGCATCCGCGTCGTGCGGGCCTTCGCCGGCAAGACCTTCGAGCTCGCCAAGTTCGACAAGGCCTCGATGGACGCGCTCGCCTATTCCTACGACCGGATCACGCTGCGCTTCCGCGCCGTCTCGGTCATGCAGGTCAGCTTCAACGCCTCGATGGCGGGCCTGCTGTTCTATGGCGGGCACAAGGTTGCGACGGGCGCGCTCAGCGTCGGTACGCTCACCGCCTACCTCACCTACATGACCCTCCTGCAGGCCCCGATCCGCCAGATCGCCATGATCTTCAACTCGGCGGCGCGGGCCACCTCCTCGGGCGGCCGCCTGTTCGAGGTCCTCGACCTGGTCCCCGAGATCGCCGACGCCCCGAACGCGCCGCCGCTGGCCCCGGCCAAGGGCGTGCTGCGTTTCGAGCATGTGGATTTCGCCTATGTCCCTGGCGGCAAGGCCATCCTGAAGGACGTCTCCTTCGAGGTCGGCCCGGGCCAGACCCTGGGTGTCGTCGGTCCGCCCGGTTCGGGCAAGTCGACCATCGCCAACCTCGTGCCCCGCTTCTACGACGTGGACGCCGGCGCCATCACCATCGACGGCGTCGACATCCGCTCGGTCACGCTCGCCAGCCTGCGCGAATATGTCGGCCTCGTGCAGCAGGAAGCCTTCCTGTTTGACTCGTCGATCGGCCACAATGTCGCCTATGCCGACCCATGGGCCGAGGAGAGCCGCATCGTCGGCGCCGCCAAGGTGGCTCAGCTCCACGACCATATCGCGGGCCTGCCGGAGGCCTACGAGACCCGGGTCGGCGAACGGGGCGTCGCCCTCTCGGGCGGCCAGCGCCAGCGGATGAGCATCGCCCGCGGCGTCGTCCCCGGACCCGGCGTGATGATCTTCGACGACTCGACCGCCGCCATCGACGCGGTCACCGAGCGCCGCGTGCGCGACGCGCTCGCCGAGGCCACCGCCGCCAAGGCCACCATCATCATCGCCCACCGCCTGTCCTCGCTCATGCACGCCGACCAGATCGTCGTCCTCGACGAGGGCCGCATCGTCGAGCGCGGGACCCATGCGGAGCTGCTCAGGTCCGGCGGGGTCTATGCCGACCTCTACGAACTGCAGACCCGCTCCGACGCCGAGGCCGTGATGGACGACACAGCCCCCGCTCCAGCCCCGAAGAACGAGGAGGTTCGGGCATGACCGACGCCGCTGACGGCCAGCAGGCGCCCCGCCGCGCGCCCCGCGCCTCCCTCGGGTCCTCAGAGGGCGACGACATCTTCGGCACGTTCGACGTCGGCGTCGCCCGCCGCTTCCTGGGCTATCTCGCCCCCCATAAGCGCGCGATCTTCACCGCCCAGATCGCCGTCCTCGGCTCGGCCGCCTTTTCCCTGGCGATCCCCAAGCTCACGGGCGCCGCGGTCAACCGCGCCGTCGCCCACGACGTCGCCGGCCTCGACCGAACCCTGATGATCTTCGCCGGCGTCGCGCTCGGCTACGCGGCCTGCTTCTTCGTCGGCGAGTGGCTGTCCTCGCGCCTGGCCCAGCGGGTGATCTTCGACATCCGCCGCACCATGTTCGCCCACTTCCAGGACGTGTCCCTGTCCTTCATGGACAAAACCCATGTCGGCCGGATCATGGCGCGCCTTCAGGGCGACGTGAACGCGCTTCAGGAATTCCTCGAGAACATGAACGGCGCCCTGGGCGACTTCGTCACCCTGATCGGCATCACCATCGTCCTACTGTCCACCGATCTGAAACTCGGCCTCCTGACCCTC